>JAYVTP010000126.1:0-6160 GCA_043788685.1 Pseudolysobacter sp.
GCGCCGTGGCGACGCAGCCGTGTGCGCGATGCGAACTACGCGCTCGGTTGGCGCGTGTTCGACTATGCCGGTGAGACGCTGGATTATCACGCCGGTGCAGTACAGGGTTATCGCGCGATGATCGCGTTTTTTCCGAAGTATCGTTTCGGCGTGGTGATGATGTGGAATTGTGATTGCGGCATGCCGGCTGGATTGATCCCGATGGTGCTGGATCGTTACCTCGGCATGCCACAAGTCGATTGGGCCGGTATCGAAACTGCGAAACCAACACATGTGACTATCAGCAATAATCAGCGGCTGCCGCGTCAGGCGGCAACCGCTGCAAGGAGCCGTGGCGAAGAGGCTAGTGAGTAGCCTTGAACTCGAGACGTCGGCTCATCTGTGTTGCAACCGCCTTGCCGTTATCCATCTTCGGCGTGAACGTCCACCGCTGAATCGCGCTGACTGCAGCCTTGTCGAATACGCGCGCAGGTTGCGAGCCGGTGACTTTCACATCGGCGACAGCGCCCTGATCAGTCACGGTGAATGCCACCTGCACCCAGCCATCCGTGTGCGCGCGATACGCCGCCGGTGGATATTCCGGCGACGGCGTGGCGATGGCTTTGGCGTCGTGGCTTTCGCCACCGGCAGGCGCTGCTGCCACAGGAGCCGGGGCAGGTGTCGCGGCCGCCGGTGCCGGCGCTGAGGCGGCTGCGGGAGTGGTAGCGGCTGGCGCCGCCGCATCAGCCGGCGATGGCAAAGTCGGTGTGCCTTTCTTTGCCGCGGCAGCCGCGGTAGCTGCGGCAAGGGCGGCGTCTTTGTCCTTCTGCGTTTGATCGGCGAGCTTGCGCTTGGCGTCGATCTTGCCGCGCAGGATTAGCAAGGTATTGTTGTTCGGATCGCTTTTACTCATCAAGGTGACGATGCGCTCGGACTCATCCAGCGTGCCGGAATTGATGTTCTGTTCCGCCACGCTCACCGCAAATGGAAACAACTCACGCAGCGCGTCTTTTGCAGTGAGATTTTTCGGATCCGCTTCGAGCACTCTCGAATAATTCTCGAGCGCATTGTTGCCCGGCGGTGCGACCAGACGCTGCGCCTGCAGATGCTTTCTGGCGTCCTGCAAAAGCTGATTGATGTCTGCCGGTGTCAATGCCGCGGCGGCGGCGTCAGGAGTGACAGCCGCAGGGTCCGCCACGGCAGCGGCAGCGGCAGGCTTGGGCGCATCGGCAGGTTTGGGTGCGGGGGCTTGTTCCTGACATGCGGCAAGCAGCACACCGCACAGGATCAAGGAAAGTGATCGCCCCGTCAGCGCAGGTGCGAACACTGCATTGCCGCGGTTGGAGTCTTTGATGATTTTTTTGCGCATGGCGTTATTTGGAGCACCCCTGAAACACCACCTGCATAGTCGAAACTCTATCCTTGAATGCTACGCTAGGTCAGAAAGCGGCGGCCATCCCCTTGGCTTTCGCTAATTTATTTTGCACTGCAAGATATCGCATTTCTTGTCGATTTTCGCAACTGCTAATTTGTCGAGCGTCATTCCGATCCGTGGTTATTTGACCGGAATCTGGATCAGGGTACGAACCTGGTCTGCCGGCACACTGGCCGGATCATCGATATATCGTTCGATCAGGCGATCCGTCGGCTGAAAACCGTTCACGGCAAGCCAGGCATGCGCTCGAGCAATGCTGTCAGGCAGTTTTTCGTAAGCGCCGATACTGTAAAACTGCACGGCTTTTCCGGCGTACATGGTGCCGGATTTTACCTGCTCATCGGCGGCGCCATCGATGCGATCGACCGGAATGGCCGCATCGAATTGCCAACCGCTGGCATCGGCATGAGTAGTGATACTCAGTGGTCCGTCGACGAGCAGAATCTTGTTGGCGAACGCATAAGTGCGGATCTGAGTGAATGCAGCCGCCAGGGTAGCGGAGGTTGCCGCGAGGTCATTATTGCTGTGTCCACTTACGAACAGAATCTTCTGCGCGGCCAGTTCGACCGGCTCGCCATCCACGCCGGTGATGTCGACATCCGGAAACCCTTCCAGCAAAACCTTGAGCTTGACCAAGCCACGCTCATAGTCGGGGCCAACCAGCTTGTCCATGAACAAACCCATGTAGCGACCGATCAGGTTTGAAACGAACTTCTGGTCGAACGACATGGGCAGATTCATGTCCATCGTCCAGCGCACCTGGCTACCCTTGGACGCCGGACTCAGGAACACGTCGGCGGATACTTTTCCCATCTCGCCAAAATCGATCGCGCTGCGGACACGCTTGTCGGCTTGTTTCGAATCGCTTTCGGTGATGGTCTGATTGCCGCTGCCAACTTGCTCATTACCGACCCAACTGATTTTCGCGCCGACACCGCTGCGCGGACCTGCAAACGTGTATTTGGCGTTTGGATCTTTCTCGGCCCACGGCGACCACGCGTTGAACAATTTGAAACTGTTGACCACGGCAAATACTTCGGAGGTCGGACGGTCGATGGCGATACTGCGCTCGACATGCACGTTCGCCGGCAGCAGGAATGCCACCCCGATCAGCAGCACCAGAACAAGGATCAGGAATTTCAGCAATCGTTGGATGAAACGCATGATGACCTCGGTTGAATAGACACGTGGATCCGCGCCTTCATCCTAATCTTTACCCGCGCGGCTTGCCAGCTACCTGCGTGGCTTCGGCGCGCTGGCGATCGACACAGCGGCGAAACCAAGTATGGCGATTTTTCAAAACGAACCCGGGGAGAGCCTCTCCTTGCGCTGGGCAACCGCAAGGAGAGGAAGCAGGCTTGACTATACGTATTGTAATGATGGTGCCACGCGCGAATCAGAGTCGCATGATTCGCGCGTGTTGCACACCGGAGCGATTATTTCTTCGCTGCCGGCTTCTTGGCTGCTGCTTTCTTGACTACAGCTTTCACTGCTACTTTCTTCGCTGCCGGTTTCTTGGCGGCGGTCTTCTTCACGGTGGTGGCTTTTGCCTTGGCTGCCGGTTTTTTAACCGCGGCAACTACTTTCTTTACTACGGCTTTCTTCGCGGCCGGTTTCTTGGCGGCGGGTTTTTTTGCAGCTGCTTTCTTCATGGTAGCCATATCGCGTCTAAGCTCCTCGTCGGTTGGTAGTTGTTGCCCAGTAAAAGCGTGCAGAAATGCTTCGCACAGCAGATCGCTGTTGGTGGCGTGACGCAGATTACCCACCTGGCGGCGGGTGCGTTCATCAGAGAGAAGTCGGAGGATGTGAAGCGGTATGGATACCGTCACTTTTTTTACGGCGTCGGATTTCCGGCCGTGGTCTATATAAGGTGCGACGAACTTTGATGCCGACATAGTTTCCGTTACGCGTGTGTTACGCCGACGCAAAAGCTATTCCTGTAAAGTTTTACTGTCAATAAATTTGTGATGCGGCTCAACACATTGCGTGCAGGCAGATGCTGCACGCAGATTGCTTGAGACAGTTTTTTACAATCGCGCAAGTACATCCTAAATATTAATAAAGACGTCTATCCATCTATACGTCTAAACGTCCATAATGCAAAAATCCATGACACCCGATCCACCGAACCTTGCGCAGACCGCATAACGGCGCGGTTTTTCGCGACTCGGAAAAATGAATTCGATGCGCGATACATTCTGCATTTCAAATTTCATGCGGAAATTTTTTTCCGCATGCGCATCGCAAAAAAAAACGTCGCAAACTTTGCGGCGTAAATGAACGGATTCTAAGTACGTGCCGCAGAGGCGCGGCGCAAGCCGCGCATCTGCAGTGTGATGTGCGCGATTTGCGCGAATTTGCGAAAAATTTTATGCGAGTGCTGTGGTGAGCGCGCGTGCAAACGTGTCCAGATCATCAGCAGTTTTTGTCTCGGTCGCACACATCAGAAGTACATCGCCGAGCTCGGGATATTCTTCGCCGAGCGCAACACCGGCAAGAATATTTTTCTTTGCGAGCAACTCGATCACTTCACTTGCCGGCTTGTTCAATTGCAAAACGATTTCGTGAAAGAATGGTCGCGAGAACAACGCGGTCACGCCCGGAATCGCGGTGAGCTTTTCGCGCAAGGCGCGCGTGTTCTGCATGCTGTTGGCCGCGACGCGTCGCAAACCTTCAGGCCCGGTGATCGCCATGTAGATGGTTGCCGCCGTCACCAGCAAACCCTGGTTGGTGCAGATGTTCGAGGTCGCCTTGGCGCGACGGATGTGTTGCTCGCGCGCCTGCAGAGTCAACGCATAACCATCGCGACCATCCAGATCGGTGGTGCGCCCGACGATACGCCCCGGCATCTGTCGCACGAATTCTTTCTTGCACGCGAGGATGCCAAAGTACGGTCCACCGGAAGACAGCGGCACACCCATCGGCTGGCCATCGCCGCACACAATATCTGCGCCGCTCGCGCCCCACTCGGCTGGCGACTGCAGCACGGCGAGCGACATCGGATTGACCACCGCGATCGCGAGTGCACCCTTGCTGTGTACCCAGTCGGTCAGCGCATCGACATCTTCGAGCACACCGAAAAAATTCGGCTGCGGGATGACCAGCGCGGAAAATTCGCCGAGCTCCTGCGCCGCGAGCCACGCCGGCGAGATCGCGCCGCTGGCAAGATCGAAATCGAGTTCGACCACATCGATGTTCTGGTTCTCGACAATCGTCTTCAGCGTCTTGCGATAAGCCGGATGCAAAGTCTTGGCGACCAGCACCCGCGCCGGCGCTTTCTTGGTGCAACGCTCGGCCATCAACACCGCTTCGGCAACCGCCGTGGCGCCGTCGTAGAGCGAGGCATTGGCGACGTCCATGCCGGTCAGGCGCGTGATCATCGTCTGGTATTCATAGATCAGTTGCAGCGTGCCCTGGCTCGCCTCAGCCTGATATGGCGTGTACGCCGAATAAAATTCTCCGCGTGTGACGATCGCCCACACTGCCGCCGGGATGTGATGTTCGTAGGCGCCAGCGCCGGCGAAATTCAGCGGCGTGCCATCCATCGCCGCGCGCTGTTTCAGCAGGCGCGTCACATCCATTTCGTTCAGGCCCGGCGGCACACGCGTCAGCTCGGGAATCTTGAGCTCGGCCGGAATTTCATCGAACAGGGTTTCGATACTGTCGACACCAATCGTCTTGAGCATCGCGGACACGTCGGCGGTGGAATGAGGAATGAAAGGCATGGCGGTTTCCGTGGGTCGTTAAGCAGCCGGGCGCGAACGCGACCGGTACATTTGCAACAGTGCAATCATCGACAGATTGCCGACAATTTATCACTGCACTCCATCATTCGGAGTCGAACAATCGTCACTGATCCTGCGTGGCAGAATCAGCGTGAGGATAACTTCTGTGCCACTGACGCAATCTGGTATCAAGCAATCTGGCAGTGTGGCGACAAGCGATCAGTGCGAATCGTTTTCGATCAATTCCGCGTACGCATCGGGATCGAGCATCTCTTCGAGATCGGCGGCGGCATCGTCCGGCTTGACCACAAAAACCCAGCCTTCGCCGTAGGCGTCTTCGTTGATCGTTTCGGGCTTGTCGGCTAGTGCGCTGTTGACCGCGACCACTTCGCCGGATACCGGGCTGTACACATCCGATGCGGCCTTGACCGATTCGACCACGGCACTAGCGGTACCGGCTTCGACGCGATCGCCGACTTCGGGCAATTCGACATACACCAGATCGCCGAGTTGCGCTTGCGCGTGATCGGAAATGCCGACCGTGACGCGACCGCTGTCTTCAACGCGGGCCCACTCGTGGGTCTTGAGAAATTTCAGATCGCCGGGGATTTCGTTCATGGCGTGGTCCTTTGTGGGCGGAGGGCGGATACAACAAACAGGAATGAGACGATTCTAATACAGCAAGTCTTGTGGCAGAAATGTGTGAAGTCAAACGCCGTCGCACGGCTTGCCGTCGCGCACGAACGGATACTTGACCACACGCACCGCGACGAGCTTGCCGCGGATGTCCACTTCAGCCTTCTCGGCAGTGCCGCTCGGCACGCGCGCAAATGCGATCGACTTGCCCAGCGTTGGCGAAAAACTGCCCGACAGGATTTCACCATCGCCCAGCGCCGTGACCACACGCTGGCCATGGCGCAACACGCCCTTGTCGTCGAACACCAGGCCGACCATCGCGCGTTTTGCGCCATCGGCTTTCTGCCGATCGAGCACCGCGCGGCCGATGAAATCACGCCCGGCA
>JAYVTP010000127.1:0-30948 GCA_043788685.1 Pseudolysobacter sp.
CAGTTTTTGTCGGTCATGGAAAAACCCGATGTCGATCACATCGAAGGCCTGAGTCCGGCGATTGCGATCGAGCAAAAATCGACCTCGCACAACCCGCGCTCGACGGTCGGCACGATCACCGAGATTTACGATTACCTGCGCCTGCTGTTTGCGCGCGTCGGCACGCCGCGTTGCCCGGATCATCACTTACCGCTGGAAGCGCAGACCGTCAGCCAGATGGTCGATGCGACGCTGGCGATGAATCCCGAACACCGCTTCATGCTGCTCGCGCCGGTCGTGCGCGATCGCAAGGGCGAGCATCTGCAGGTGTTCGAGCAATTACGCGCGCAGGGTTTTGTGCGTGCGCGCGTCGATGGCGTTTTGCATGAGCTTGAAGCCGTGCCGGCGCTCGTGCTGCGACAGAAACACACGATCGAAGCGGTGATCGATCGTTTTCGTCCGAAGCCCGATCTCAAGCAACGTTTGGCCGAATCGTTCGAGACGGCGCTTCGTCTGGGCGAGGGTATCGTCAAGGTGGCGAATTTAGATGACGCGAAGGCCGCAGAGACTTTATTCTCGTCGCGCTACTCGTGTCCGATCTGCGACTACTCGTTATCCGAACTCGAGCCGCGGCTGTTTTCGTTCAACTCGCCGAATGGCGCGTGTCCGAGCTGCGATGGCCTCGGCGTCACTCAAGTGTTTGACGCCGCGCGCGTGGTCGTGCATCCGAACCTGAGCCTCGCCGCAGGCGCGGTGCGCGGTTGGGATCGACGCAACGCGTATTATTTCCAGCTGATTTTGTCGCTGGCGAAACACTACGGTTTCGACATCGACATGCCGTGGGAGAAACTGTCTGCGGCGATCCAGAAATCGGTTCTGTACGGCAGCGGCGATGAACTCGTCACATTTCGTTATCTCACCGAAACCGGCGGCAACGTCCAGCGCAAACATCGCTTCGAGGGCATCATTCCGAATCTCGAACGCCGCTACAAGGAAACCGAATCCTCTGCCGTGCGCGAGGAGCTGGCCAAGTTCATCAGCCAGCGTCCATGTCCGGATTGCCACGGTCAGCGCCTGAATCGCTCGGCGCGCAATGTATTTGTCGCCGACAATAATCTGCCGAAAATCACCTCGCTGCCGATCTCCGAAGCGCAGGATTTTTTCCATACCCTCACCCTGCCCGGCTGGCGCGGCGAGATCGCAACCAAGATCGTCAAGGAGATTCGTGAGCGCCTGCGTTTCCTCATCGACGTCGGTCTCGATTACCTTACACTGGATCGTCAGGCCGATTCATTGTCAGGCGGCGAAGCCCAGCGAATTCGCCTCGCGAGCCAGATCGGTGCGGGCCTGGTCGGTGTGATGTACGTGCTCGACGAGCCTTCGATCGGCCTGCATCAGCGCGACAACGAGCGGCTGCTCGCCACGCTCACGCGACTGCGCGATCTCGGCAACACCGTGATCGTGGTCGAGCACGATGAAGATGCAATGCGCGTCGCCGACTATGTCGTCGACATAGGTCCGGGCGCCGGCGTGCATGGCGGCGAAATCGTCGCACAAGGCAAGCTCAAGGACATTCTCGCCAACAAACGTTCGTTGACCGGGCAATACCTGTCAGGCAAGCGTCGTATCGAAATTCCGAAAAAGCGCAACACACCGGATGGCAAACGCATGCTGCGTGTGCTCGGCGCGTCCGGCAATAATCTCCAGGATGTCGATCTGGAAATTCCGGCCGGTTTGTTCGTGTGCGTAACCGGCGTTTCGGGCTCAGGCAAATCGACGCTGATCAACGACACCTTGTATCGCCACGCCGCGACCGAGCTGAATGGCGCGAACGAAAAATCCGCGCCGTTTCGCGAAGTGCAAGGCATGGAATTGTTCGACAAGGTGGTCGATATCGACCAAGCGCCGATCGGGCGCACGCCGCGCTCGAATCCGGCCACATATACCGGCTTGTTCACGCCGCTGCGTGAATTGTTTGCCACGGTGCCGGAGTCGCGTGCACGCGGTTATTTACCAGGTCGCTTCAGTTTCAACGTCAAGGGCGGTCGCTGCGAAGCCTGCGAAGGCGATGGCCTGATCAAGGTCGAGATGCACTTTCTGCCCGATGTATACGTGCCGTGTGATGTTTGTCACGGCAAGCGTTACAACCGCGAAACGCTGGAGATCTTGTACAAGGGTCACAACATCAACGACGTGTTGCAGATGACAGTCGAAGATGCCTTGGCGTTGTTCAAGCCGGTGCCGACGCTCGCGCGCAAACTCGAAACCTTGCTGGATGTCGGGTTGAGTTACATCAAGCTCGGCCAGAGTGCGACCACGTTATCCGGCGGCGAAGCGCAGCGCGTAAAACTGTCGCGCGAGCTTTCAAAACGCGACACCGGCCGCACGCTCTACATACTCGATGAGCCGACCACCGGCCTGCATTTCCACGACATCGAGCAATTACTGAAAGTGCTGCATCGACTCTGCGACGCCGGCAATACCGTGGTCGTGATCGAACACAATCTCGACGTGATCAAGACCGCGGACTGGGTGATCGATCTCGGCCCGGAAGGTGGCCATCGTGGTGGTTTGATCCTTGCCGCGGGCACGCCAGAACAGATTGCCAAAAACAAGAAATCGCATACCGGACGTTTTCTCGCACCGGTGCTGGCGGCAGGAAAAAAAGCCGCTGCTTGATCCGCTTCGACTCCGCACAAAGGGATTGCACGCGCAGTCGATTCGGATTTAGTGCATTGCAGGCGACGGAGCGTCGGCACTCACGACAAATGCCGCCGGCACCTTGCTGCCATTGGTCAGGATCAGCGTGATCTCGATGGGCATGCCGGCAACTACCGGCGTTTTTGCATCCATCAACATCAGATGTTTGCTACCTGGTGTCAGCGCGACTTCCGCGCCCGGCGCAATCTTCAATCCGTGCAATTCGTGCATGCGCGACACGCCATTTTCCAGCACGGATTCGTGAATCGAAATATCGCCGAAAATCTTGCTCTGCGCTGTGCTGATTTCGACCACGGCATCGCCATCGTTGCGCAGCACCGCATAACCGGCCAGCATCATCGCACCGGGCGGGGCTTCGCGAATCCATGCGTGTTCGATCAGCAGATGACCAGCAGCGCTGGCTTGCATTGTCATCGCCGCGAGCAACAACGCAAAAACCCGTGCGCGACGATTGCCCCGAATATTTCGAGTGGCGCCGCTAACACGCGGCAAATTGGATCGCATATCGAATCTCATTGTTTCCCTGGAGTGCCTTGATTGGTTGATCGTGGTCGGTTCAACATCGCTTCCATACGACCATCGAAATTATCGCACTATCACGCATTGATCCGTCGATGCCAAGCCATTCGCAAGGACTGATTCCATGACGACGATTTCAATCCCGATGCCGGTGCTGTTCATCGGTCGCGGCTCACCGATGAACGCGATCGAGGACAATACATTTCATCGCAGCTGGTCTGAGCTCGGCCAGCAACTGCCGCAACCACGCGCCATACTTTGCATTTCAGCGCATTGGCAGACGCCGGGCGTTTTTGTCACAGGCAGGCGGCAGCCCGATACCATTTACGATTCACCAACGCACTTCGGTATGATGGAAGTAACGCCGATAGCGCGCTGGGCGTGATGCGCAAAATCGCCGATTTGCTAACCAAAAAACCGACGAGAAAATTCCCATGCTGGAAATCATCAAACACGATCATATCCACGAACTGCGTCTGCAGCGTCCACCAGTCAATGCGCTGAATCCGGAGCTGATACGTGCCCTGCGTATCGCGGTCGAACAGGCACCGCAGAATGGCGCGCGCGGCATAGTGATTTCGGGCAACCCCGGCATGTTCAGCGCCGGCCTCGACGTGCCCGCATTGCTCGCGCTGGATCGCGACCAACTCACCACAACCTGGCAGGATTTTTTCGGTTTGACCGCAGCGCTGGCGTGCTCGCCAATTCCGAGCGTCGCCGCGATCACCGGCCACAGCCCTGCCGGCGGTGCGGTGATCAGCATTTTTTGTGATTACCGCATCATGGCAAAAGGCGTGTTCAAGATCGGCTTGAACGAGGTGCAAGTTGGGCTGTTCGTGCCCGAAAATATCCAGCTTGCGCTGCGTCGCCTGGTCGGTGCATATCGCGCCGAACGTCTGCTGGTGGCGGGTGCGATGATCGATGCGACCGAAGCCTTGCGTATCGGCATGGTCGATGAACTCATCGACATCGATACGGTCGTGCCGCATGCATTGTCGTGGCTGCGCGAGTTGCTCAAATTGCCACCGCACGCACAGGCGGCAACACGCAAGATCGCTCGCGCAGATTTGATCGCGGCATTTTCCGATCCCGACAAATTGCCACTGGGCGATTTTGTCGACGGCTGGTTTGCAGAAGAATCACAGACCGTGTTGAAGAGTCTGGTGGCAAGACTCAAGGCACCGAAAAGCTAGAAAATACCATCGCTGTTTCGCGGCGTCGGTGTTTAATTCAATATCGAGGCTGCACAAAACACGATGCGTTATTCGCCGCGTGCGACCGGTCGCATCGGATCATTGATCCAGCCACTCCACGATGGCGCGAACACGCGCGAGCCGGCCAGCCCGGCGTGTTCCATCGCCAGCAAGTTATGGCATGCAGTCACGCCTGAGCCGCAGCTATGAATCAGCGTATGCGCGGAATGAGCACCCAGCAACGCAGAGAATTCGTCATGCAATAAGGGGGCGGATTTGAAACTGCTGTCTGCGGCGAGGTTTGATGAAAACGGGCGATTGATCGCACCCGGAATATGTCCGGCAACCGTATCCAGCGGTTCGACGTCGCCACGGAAACGCGGTGCACCGCGCGCATCGAGCAACAGTGCGTTTCCACTTTGCAGCTTTTGCGACAACTCATCAAAGTATACAGTTTCACTTGTCGCGAAATTGACAATCACCCGGGTCGGCTCGGGCTGCGGAACGATACTGTCGACAACCAGGCCAGCTGCGAGCCATGCAGGCAACCCACCGTCGAGCACCGCCGCGGCGTCATGCCCGATCAGGCGCAACATCCACCACGCACGTGCTGCGATAGCGCCACCGGCATCGTCGTAGACCACAACTTGTTGCTGCGAACGGTAGCCCCAGCGCGTCAGGGTCGCCGCAAATGCCGATACATCGGGCAACGGATGACGGCCCAAACCTGGCTTGGACAGATCGGACAGATCGCGACTCAGATCGGCATACTGCGCGCCCGGAACATGACCTTGCGTATAGGCGCGTTGACCTCGCGAAAGATCGGCAAGGTCGTAGCGGCAGTCGAGAATCAGCAGATCGCTGCTGCCGATCAATGGCGCAAGTAGCGCGGGTGTAATGAGAGTAGTGAAACTCATGCTGATCGCTTCAGGCGGGAAATCAGGTTGACCAGCATCGCGGCAGTGGCGCCCCAGATCAGATAGTCACCGTAGCTGAACTCGACCACTTCGCGCGGTCGATTGCGGTAGTCGATGCGACGAATACGCTTGTTTTCCGGCGTCAGAAAAAAACTCAACGGCACCTCAAAAACTTCTGCGACTTCGACCGGATCGGGAATAGCCAGATAATCGCTGGCGACTTCGCCAAGCACTGGCGTCACCCGGAAATTGCTGATCGTTTCGTAACAATCGAGATATCCGAACGGACGCACTTGCCGCGGCAGAATGCCGGTTTCTTCATGCACTTCGCGCAGCGCTGCGGCAACCGCATCGGCATCGCTGGCTTCGATCCGTCCGCCCGGAAAACTGATCTGCCCGGCATGGTTGTTGAGATGTTCGGTGCGGCGCGTAAATATCACAGCCAGACCCTGCGCGCGTAGCACCAGCGGCACCAGCACAGCGGCAGGTTTGCGCGGTTCGGGACCAAGCAAATCCAGCAACTCATCGTGATTCCACGCCGGCTCACCCGGCGGATCATCCAGCGCGCGACCGGCGCGCGCCAATGTATCGAGAGTGACGTCAGTGGCGATCACTGCCCTGCCCTGACCAATTCGCGTGCAGGCAAGAGCTGCTCCATGATGTGGCGACGTTGGATGTCGTCGTAGCTGATCCAGCGTGCGATTTCGTCGCCGGTGCGATGGCAACCTTCGCAATAGCCCTGCACATTGAGGTAACAGATACCGATGCACGGACTCAGGATTGGCAGATTCAGATTGCTCATGTCTATAAAAATTCTTGATCGCAGATGACAAAACGCCGCGGCAAGCCGCGGCGTTTTGTCTGCACTTTTTATCCCGACTGGCGAAGATAAAAAGCCTGGAACAACCGCGTTGCTATTATTTCACATCGAGCAATTTGATCTCGAATACCAGCGCTTCGTTGGGTCCGATGCGCGGCGGCTGGCCGCGGTCACCGTAGGCATCTTCCGGTGGTACAAACACTTGCCAATGATCGCCGATCTTCATCTTCGGCAATACTTCCTGCCAGCCCTTGATGACTGAATCGACCTTGACGTGGACCGGTTCACCACGCGCGAACGAGCTGTCGAATTCCAAGCCGCTGGAGAGCGAACCGCGGTAATGCACGGTGACTTCGCTGGTTGAGGTGGGGCTCTTGCCGCTGCCATCTTCGATCACGCGATATTGCACGCCGCTGGGTAACGCAACGATGCCTTTCTTGCCGCGATTGTCCGACATGAACTTGGCGCTGGCCGCCTTGTTGGTGGACGCGGCCTTGTCGAACTCGGACTTGGCTTCGGTCATCATCTTCTGTTGCATGCGACCCAGCACGTCGCGCATGGCGGCTTCCGGCACGGTCGGCGCGCGTTTGGCGTAACCGTCCTGCAATGCCTTTATCACGGTATTGATGTCGATATCCATCTTGCGTTCGACAAAATCGTTGCCTATCTGGAAACCGATCGCATACGAAAGATTGTTCTTGTCGGCCGCCGTGAGCGGTGCAGGCGCACTGGCTGCGGGTGCCGTAGCCGGAGCCGATCCGCTTTGCGCAAAAGCGATGCTTGTTGCCAATAACGTCGCCGTGGCGAGAGTCCAACGCAATATCATGCTACCTCCAGACTGTGAATAATTTCGAGAATTGTCATGCAATGAGATGCTGGGAACCCAGCGAGCAGCGCTCCATTCTATCCGAGCGCATGCGCTTGAGCCACTATTACTACGCTTGCCATCCGGATTCGAGGCGCGATGCCCGGAAAAGGTTCCCCAACGCATTCAAGCCTAACCATGTCTAGCTGAACCAGGCCTGCTATTATGCGCGCCCTTCGCTATCGGGATCGCCAGCGCGCTGCTCCCGCACCATCACGAGGAATAAGCCATGGCTTACCGCAATTTGCTGATCGAGGATACTGCTGCGATTCGCCGCATCACGATCAATCGCGCCGACAAACTCAACGCCCTGAATCGCGACACCATCGACGAATTACATGACGCGTTTCGTGCAGCGCAGGCTGACGATCGAGTTCGCGTGATCGTGCTCGCAGGAAGCGGCGACAAGGCATTTGTCGCTGGTGCCGATATCAGCGAACTGACGCAGATGAACGCGTTGCAGGCGCAGGCGTTCTCGCGCGCCGGCCAGCAGATGATGCTGTTCGTCGAGCGCCTCGGCAAACCTGTGATTGCGCGTATCCAGGGATTCGCGCTCGGTGGCGGCATGGAACTGGCTATGTCTTGCCACGTGCGTATCGCCAGCGAAAAAGCAAAGTTCGGCCAACCCGAAATCAATCTCGGTGTCATTCCGGGCTTTGGCGGCACACAGCGATTATTGCGTCTTGCCGGCCGTGGCGCGGCGCTGGAAATGTGCCTGCTCGGTCAGAATATCAACGCGCAGCGCGCGCACGCACTAGGCCTGGTTACCCGCGTCGTCGCGCCGGAAAATCTTGATGAAGAAATCAACACGATCGCCGCTCAGCTCGCGCACGCCGCACCACATGCGCTGGCCGGAATTCTCGATGCAGTATTGCTTGGCGGCGAAATCAGCATCGATCAGGGCCTGGAATTTGAAAGCCAGGCATTCGGATTATGTTTTTCCACCGCCGACATGCGCGAAGGTACACAGGCCTTTCTCGAACGCCGCAAACCGGTATTTCAAGGCCAATAAACGCTGCGACGCCGACCGCAAAACTTGCCGTCAGAGCGGGATTACGTCCTGGAATTTGGTGAAATCCATATGCGTGATGCCATCGCCGTCATCGGTCGCGATATCGGCGTAACGATGTGACCAGCGGATCTGTGCATGGTCATAATTCATGCGCGCACGCATCGGCTGTACCGTGGTTTCGTCGGTGCCTTCGATGATCAGAACCAGACTGGCATCCATCTCCGCTAGTGATTCCGCGGTCATGCCGTACAACGGACTGCGTTCATCGATCACGTGCATGAGATTCCATCCGAGCGAAAAAACCGGATGGTGATCGCGTATCAATTCGAGATCATGCAGGCGGCGCATCGTCGTGCCTTCGGCGGATAACTCCCTGCGCACCATGCGCAAGCGCGCGCTGGCTTCGGAGATCACATTCTGCCGCGCGTTGGCGGCACGGATAGTCAACGTCGGCTTGCCCTCAACCGGGCCGATCACCGGATGATGCGTGAACATGATCTTGGCGCGCGGTCGCGAGAAGCGCGCGAACATCAGACCGGTCACAACAGCGATGCTCATCATGCCGACGAAGATTTCCAGCGTCGCGAGTATGTGACCATACAACGACTGCGGATGCATATCGCCGTAACCGACCGTTGCCAACGTTTCCACACTGAAGAAAAACGCGCCCCAGAAACCCGTCGGCGCCTGGTTTGCAATCGGCTGTTCGCCCAAGCCGTAAAGCAACGCGAAAACCGCATTCAACGTGAGGAACAACGACGCGATCAGGCCAAAGAATACCGGCCAGCGCAAGGTCAGGCATTCATGAAAAAAATCCGACCAAAAATAGCGCGGACGACCGTAGGTGACGATGGTGCGATTGCCCAGACTCACACGCTGCGACTGCACGCGGCGTCGCGGTGGCTCAGAGTTTTTTATTGGCGATTTGATATCTGGCTGCAAGATCGGATCGATATCAGTGGTGCGCGCCGCGGTATTTCTTTTCGCCCGCCGTCACGGCCAGCGCGAGGCGATTTTCCGGCGGTGCCAGTGGGCACGTCGCATGCGGCGTAAACGCGCACGGCGGGTTATATGCCTTGTTGAAATCGATCACAATCTTGCCGTCCTTCGGCATCTCGGCGTAGAGGAAACGCGCCGAGCCGTAAGTCTCCTTGCCGCTGGTCTTGTCGGCGATGATGAACCACAGTTCTTTCGCATCCGGCTCTTCGAGCACGGGCAGCAATTCGTAGCTTTGACCATCGCGCTCGAACACCGCCTTGCCCGGCACCGGCATCTTGTCGACGGTATCGATCACGCTCGGAATTTCAAGTTGATGCGGCGGATCGTATGCGATCCACTTCGCCTCGACGCGCCACTTCGGATCGATCTGAAAATTATCCAAGCCGACAAAGTGCGTGCGCGTTTCGGCCTCGGTGTCTTTTACGCGTAGGCCCTTGTGACCAGAACGATCGATCAGGTAAAAACTGACGTTGCCGAACGATATTGTCGTCGGTTCTTCGTGCGAGTCGTCGAGCAGTTCTGCACTTGTCGCAGGCTTGCCGTCGATCTGCGCGTTTGCTGCGGTATCCAGCGTAATCGTCGCCTTGCCGTCTTTCAGGACGATCTTGCCGAGATGCGCGGGGCCCTTGGTCAACACGACATCGTTGTCCTTGGCGCTACCGACGCTGTTGCTGCCGTCCTTGAGCCACGACAAACCGATCAGCGACAGCCAGCCATTCGGCGCCTGCAAACGTTGCAGGCGTTGCGCACGCCAGGTATCGATCTGCTGGGTGTAGTCGCCATCGAGACCGGCGGAAGTCACGCCCGTGCCGGCAAAAAGCACACTGAACAACAGACTCATTTTCAACATTTTCTTTTCTCTCGTTGAGGATTAACGACCACGCAAGAACAGACGATCGAGTTCGGCTATCGACAATTGCACCCAGGTCGGTCGCCCATGATTGCATTGCCCGGAACGTTCGGTGACTTCCATCTCGCGCAACAATGCGTTCATTTCGGGCAAATTCAAGCGCCGGTTGGCGCGTACCGAACCGTGGCAAGCCATCGTCGAGATGACTTCGTTTTGGACTTCTTCAAGTCGTCGCGAACTGCCGTGCGTGATCAGATCAGCAATCACATCGCGCACCAGAGTGCCGACATCGGCGCCTTCGAGCAACACCGGATAACGCCGTATCACGAGGCTTTGCGGGCCGCTGCGGCGGATCTCGAAACCGAGCTCGACAAACCGTTCGGCCTGCTCCTCGACACATGCAGCTTCGCGCTCACTCACGGCCAGAGTCAACGGCACCAGCAGGATTTGCGCGCGGATGCCGTCGTTCTCGCGTGCTGCCTTGAGTTTTTCGTAGGTGATGCGCTCGTGCGCCGCGTGCATGTCCACCACAATCAAACCCACCGCATTCTGCGCGAGCACATAAATGCCGTGCAGTTGCGCCACGGCAAAACCCAGTGGCGGGATGCTGCCATCGTCTTCGTCCATGGCGGATGAAGAGTACTGCATTGTGGATATTTGCGTATAATCCACAATGGCACTATTTTGCTGGATGCCGGCAAGCAGCGCATATTCGGCCAGTGGTTCGCGCACGCCAAGCGCTAGCGGCGATTGCGTGCGCCAATCCGCGCGCTGCGCCGACCACGCAGTATTTAGTGATGCTTGCATGCCGTTACTCGGCCCAGAGCTCGAAGGCGCGGGTGCCAGACCAGTTGGTGCCGATGACACTGAACCCGCACGCGTTTCGGCCAATGCCGCATGCAAGGTGCGATAAAGAAAGTCGTGTACCAGCCGGCTTTCGCGAAAGCGCACCTCGCTCTTGGCCGGGTGAACGTTGACGTCCACCATGGTCGGATCAAGTTCGAGGTACAACACAAACGCCGCATGGCGACCGTGATACAAAACATCGGCGTACGCCTGGCGCACCGCATGCGCGAGCACACGATCACGCACCAGACGTCCGTTGACATAAAAAAACTGCTGATCGGCCTGACTGCGCGAAGCGGTCGGCAGCCCCACCCAACCGGACAGACGCAGACCGGCCGCGGCATGATCGAGATGCAGACTCTGACCGATGAAGATATCGCCGCACACTTCGCCAATCCGCTGCAGGGCGCTGCTTTCGTCGGTGGTAGGCCGCAGCAATCGTACCGCCTTGCCGTTGTGGCTCAGGCGAAATTCGACATCCATGCGCGCCAGTGCCATGGATTTGACGAGTTCATCAATATGGCCGAACTCGGTCCGCTCCGCGCGCAGGAATTTGCGCCGAGCCGGCACGTTGTAGAAAAGATCGCGCACGTCGATCGTGGTGCCGACCGGATGTTGCGCGGGCTGCTGCGTCTGATTGCGGCCGCCTTCGATTTCGAGGCGCCAGCCGGACTCTTGCGCTGCCGGGCGCGAACTCAACGCAAAGCGCGCGACCGAGGCAATGCTCGGCAACGCTTCGCCGCGGAAACCGAGCGTCATTACTTGCTCCAGATCATCCAGAGAACCAATCTTGCTGGTGGCGTGCGACGTTACCGCCAATGGCAGCTCATCGACCGCGATGCCGCTGCCATTGTCCCGTACGCGAATCAGCCGCGCGCCGCCATCATCGATCTCGATTTCGATGCGAGTGGCGCCGGCATCCACACTGTTTTCGACCAGTTCCTTGACCACTGATGCCGGGCGTTCGATCACTTCGCCAGCGGCGATCTGGTTGATCAGTTCGGGGGAAAGTTGCCGGATACGGGACATGCGAATGCTCGGTTGCAAGCTCGACATGATAGCCGATGCTTGCGCGACATGAGCACGGCCATGGGATCGCGAGAAGAACGCGGCATTGATCGGTACGACAGACTTCGCCAACGCAGGCGACGCGCTTACTCGGGCACCGCGGTCATGCCATCGCTGCGCGCGGCAATATGCGGGCCGCTGGTCTTGTCGCGCGATGCATTGGCCGCAAACAAGGTACCCGGCGGCGGCGTTGCACGGAAATAATCACGCACGCCGTCGAGGATGGCGCTCGCCAGTTTTTCGCGTTCGCCCGGCGAATTCAGGCGTTTTTCTTCGCTCGGATTACTAATGAAGGCAGTCTCGACCAGGATCGAAGGCACATCTGGCGAACGCAATACGACGAAATTCGCACGCTCGATATAGCCGCGGTGCGTGGACCCGATTTTGCCCAGCGCACGCAACACGTTTTCCGCGATATTGCTGCTGGCTTCGAGTGTCGCGCCCTGCTGCAAGTCGAGCAATACCGCAGTGAGAGTTTGATCTTTGTTATCCATCGATACACCGCCGACCAGGTCGGAACGGTTTTCTCGATCCGCGAGCCAGCGCGCCGCCTGATTGGTAGCGCCGCGTGAAGACAAAACCCATACCGACGAACCGTGCGCATCGCTGGAAGAAAATGCATCCGCGTGCACCGAAACAAAAAGATCTGCCTTGACCTCACGCGCCTTTTTATAGCGATCTTCAAGTGAGACAAAATAATCGCCATCACGGGTCAACACGGCGCTCATGCCGGGCTGCTTGTCGATCAACTGCTTGAGTTCGCGCGCGACCGACATGGTGATGTTTTTTTCATGCGAGCCGGAAGCGCCGATCGCGCCCGGATCTTCGCCGCCGTGACCGGGGTCGATCATCACGACCACGTTGCGCGTCTTGCCGCTATTGCTTTGGGCGACACTTTTGATGACTGCGCGCGCAGATTTTTCTTTCGGATACAGATCGACGACGAGGCGATAACCGAGGTTGTCAGCGGGCGGCAACAGGAAACTTTTAGGTAGCGCGGCGCCGGCAAGATCGAACACCACACGCACATCGCCCTTGCCCTGCTTGCCGGTACGAACCGACTTCATCAGGCCCTTGCCGTTGACGATACCCAGGCTGTCGGCAGCAACGCTGCCACGGATGTCGAGCACGATGCGATCTGGATTGACGATCTGAAACAGCCGGTAATCGAGCGGACCGCTGACATCAAACACAGCGCGTGTGTAATCCGGGCTGGCCCAGACGCGGACGGCAGAAATTTCTGCGGCAGACGCAACAAAACTGGCGGAAAGCAAACCGCTTCCCATCAGCATCACACCACCGATTCGTCGCCATATTGCTTTCATGCTTCGCATTAAACGCAAATCGGGTGTCGATTTCAAGCACTTTTTCCATAAAAATCTGAAAGCTAGGCGAGCTTTCTCATGCTTGATACAGGAAGATGCTTCAAGTGGCCGAATAATCTGCGTTGAAAGACGGTGAGATGCGATTCAAAATCCGTCGCCGCCTTACTGCAATGCGGCGTCGCGCATCCAGGATTTTCCCACTGCCGTGCGTGCCTCCACGACCAGATCGCGTCGCAATCCAGCATGGTTCAATCGGATCTGCAAATCCGCTGACGGCAACGTGCTGCCGGCGCGCTCGGGCCATTCGACCAGTAGCAACGCATCGGGCGTAAGCAAATCGGCCAGCCCCAGCCATTCCAGTTCAGCCGGATCGGCAATGCGATACAGGTCCAGGTGATGGATGTGCAAATGAGCGCTGCGATAGGATTCGATCAGGCTGTAGGTCGGGCTCTTGATGCGCTCCGCTATGCCGAGCGAGTTGATCAAGGCGCGTGCGAAGGTGGTTTTGCCAGCGCCGAGATCGCCGATCAGATAAATCAGGCCACCCTGCGTTATCGCTGCACCAAGTCGTTGCGCGCGTGATACCAGCGCGGCTTCGTCAAGATTGTTCAAGCAGATCGCGTTACGGTCATCCATTCGTCTTGACCCCATTTGCCAGCAAACGCAGATACGGAAAAAGATCGCTGGCAAGCAAACCACGCTGGCCTTGTTTTGCGGCGGCGTCACCCGCCAGCGCATGCAAGGCGACGCCGAGTTGCGCCGCCGGCCAAGCGGGAATACCTTGCGCGAGTAACGCCGCGATCACGCCGGTCAGCACATCGCCCATGCCGGCCACCGCCATGCCTGGATTGCCCCACGGACATATCCGCACTTGGCCGTTGAGTGCGCAAACCAACGAACCCGCGCCCTTGAGCACGATCACGGCATTGAATTTTTTCGCGAGTTTGCGAGCGGCCGAAAAACGATCGTTCTGGATTTCTGCGGTGGTGCATTCGAGCAAGCGCGCTGCCTCGGCAGGATGTGGAGTGAGCACGGTTGGTGTGGAGAATTGTCTGGGTTGCAGCGCGAGCATGTTCAGTGCATCGGCATCCACCACTTGCGACTTGCCGGCATCCAGCGCGGTGTGCCACAAAGCATGACCCCATGCGCGCTGACCAAGCCCCGGACCCAGCGCCAGCGCGCTGATGCGCGGCAGCAAATGCACCAACGCCTGCGCATCGTCGATGCCTTGCGCCATGAGTTCAGGGCGTGCCGCATTCAACGCCGGCACATGCCCGCCGCGTGTTGCCACGCTGACCAAGCCAGCACCAGAACGCAACGCTGCTTCAGCCGCAAGTCGGATTGCCCCCGCCATGCCGTGATCGCCGCCGATCACCAGCACATGTCCGAACGATCCCTTGTGTACGTTTTTCTTGCGCGGCGCGAGCCAGGTATCAAGCTCATGCAGATCCAGCAAACAGGCATCTGCGGTTTCGTTGGCATATGCAGTTGCAGAAGTGTCCAGCGTATTCAGCAACAACTCTCCGCGAAAATCCAGCGCATCGCCAGTAAATAATCCGCGCTTGTGCGCAATGAAACTGAGCGTCACATCGGCCTGCACCGCAACGCCTTCAGCGCCGCCAGTGTCGGCATTCACACCGGAGGGAATATCCAGCGACAGCACCGCGTGGTCCGAGGCATTAAGCTGCGTGATAAAAGCTGCAGCGATTCCGCTAAGCGGGCGCGTCAGACCAGTGCCGAACAACGCATCGACATACACATCGGCCGGCGGCAGCAATGTATTTTCGCAGCACAAAATAATAGTGCCGCCGCTATCGCGAAACGCCGAATGGGCGCGCTCGGCGTCACTGCCACTTTTGGCTGTCCCAAGAGCAAGCACATCGACGTGCAAACCCGCCTGATGCGCCAACAATGCAAGCAGATACCCGTCGCCGCCATTATTGCCGTTGCCGCACAAAACGACGATGGAGCGCGCCAATGGCCAACGCTTTTGCAACAAGGCGAATGCCGCAGCGGCCGCACGCTGCATCAACGTGTAACCCGCAACCGATTGCTGCACGATCGCCTGCTGATCGATGCGACGCACTTGCGCAACGGTGTAGAGCTCGTGACTGGTCATTCAGCGATTATACTGAGCATTGCCATGATCACAGCGACCACGCCATCACCTGACCGCGACTCTGCCGAACTGGTTACCGAAATCCGACGCTGGGGTATCGAGTTAGGCTTCCAGCAAATCGGCATTACCGGCATCGATTTGCACGAGGATGCAGCGCATTTGCAAGCGTGGCTGCAGGCCGGGCATCACGGCGAAATGGATTACATGCAACGGCACGGCAGCAAACGCAGTCGTCCCGATGAATTGCATCCCGGCACCTTGCGCGTGATCTCGGTGCGCATGGATTACGATCCACCGAATGCACGCGACGCCTGGGAGGTGCTTGACGATGCGGATCTTGCTTATGTCTCGCGCTACGCGCTCGGGCGCGACTACCACAAGGTATTGCGTGGACGTCTGCAACAACTCGCGGATCGCATCACGGCAGCGATCGGGCCATTCGGTTATCGCGCGTTTGTCGACTCGGCGCCAGTCATGGAAAAAGCGCTGGCGCGAAATGCCGGACTCGGCTGGATCGGCAAGCACAGCAATCTGCTGAACCGTCACGCCGGTTCATGGTTTTTTCTGGGAGAGTTGTATACCGACTTGCCTTTGCCGCTGGATCAGCCGACTACGTCGCACTGCGGCACCTGCACGCGCTGCATCGACATCTGCCCGACACAAGCCATCCTTGCTCCCTATCGCGTCGATGCGCGGCGCTGCATTTCTTACCTGACGATAGAACTGCGCACGGCGATACCCGTAGAGTTGCGGCCGTTGTTGGGCAATCGCATTTATGGCTGCGACGACTGTCAATTGATCTGCCCGTGGAACAAGTACGCGCGCAAAACTACCCTGCCCGATTTCGCGCCACGCAACGGTCTCGACAGCGCGCAACTGATCGACTTGTTCGCATGGAGCGAGGAGGAATTTCTCAAGTGCACCGAGGGTTCCCCGATCCGGCGCATCGGCTATGAATGCTGGCTACGCAATATTGCCGTGGCGCTGGGCAATGCGCCGATGAGCGAATCTACGAAAGATGCCTTGCGACAACGCGCAGACCATGCTTCAGAGCTGGTGCGAGAGCATGTGCGCTGGGCACTAATCGAACAAACACGAAAAATTTCGACAGCGACGTGAGTCGGATAGCTTGCCGATCCAGCAAGTCGCGCACGTCTCTTATTTACAACAAAATTTCGTAATTCGTCCAATGCCGCGACGCGCGGTACGTGTCCTGCGGCCGCATATTCGTTGTTTGGGGCAAAAAAAACCCCCGGCGCATAAGCAGCCGAGGGTGAGATTTGTAAAGACTATCGCCTAAACTTGCGCCCTGCGCCACTGGCACAACGGCTGGACGTTGCGAAAAACCCAATGGACGTCTTAATATTACCACAACGTTTGCAGAAAAGCTACTGCAGAAAAAAATCAACCCAATATTTTTCGTGCTTACCCGCTAAATCAGAATATTATCGATCAAGCGCGTACTGCCGAGTTTAGCGGCAGTCAATCCGACCAGACCCGTATTTTGCCCAAGTGCAGGTTTTGCGAGATCGCTGCTGTCGCGCAAAACCACGTAGTCCGGCTGCAAGCCCGCATCCTCAAGCCAATGACGCGCCCCAGCTTCGATGCTCTCGAAATCGGTAATTCCCGCGCGCACATTTTGCGCCATGCCAATCAAACTCTGATGAATCACCGCCGCAGTTTCGCGCTGGTCATCAATCAAGTATTGATTGCGCGAACTGCGCGCCAGCCCGTTCGATTCACGCAAGGTCGGGGCGGCGATGATTTCGATCGGCAAGCCCAGATCCCGAATCAAGCGGCGAATCACTAGCAGTTGCTGATAATCCTTCTGCCCGAACACCGCGACATCCGGCGTGCCCAGATTAAACAACTTGGTTACGACCGTAGCCACGCCAGCAAAATGACCCGGTCGGCATGCACCTTCGAGGATATCGCCAAGCTGAGGTACTTCGATGCGAACGCCGTGTTCCGCGCCATAGGGATAGATTTCATCCACGGCTGGCGCAAACAAGACATCGCATGAATGTTGCTGGAGCCCTGTTTGATCCTGTTCGAGAGTACGCGGATAACGATTGAAATCCTCGTTCGGCCCGAACTGGGTCGGATTGACGAACACAGTCGCGATGACCACATCGGCATGCAGCCGCGCGATCTCGATCAGCGAAAAGTGACCTTGATGCAAGTTGCCCATCGTCGGCACGAGGGCGATGCGTCGGCCCTGTTTGCGTTGCACAGCCACGTAACGACGCAGCTCGCTCGCTTGCGAAAAAATTTGCATCTCGTGGTCTCTAGAAAGAATGTTCGCTGGCGGGGAACTCAGCGGCTCGCACCGCTTTTGCGTAGGCCTTGAGTGCAGTTTCGATCGAGCCATTCTGCTGCAAAAAATCCTTGCTGAAACGCGGACGTTTACCCGGGGTAATGCCCAGCATGTCGTACAACACCAGGATCTGCCCATCACAATCCACGCCCGCGCCGATGCCGATCACCGGGATGCGCAAGGCATCGGTGATGCGTTTCGCCAGCGTCGCAGGCACACATTCCAGCACCAGCAGATCGGCACCCGCCTGCTCAACTGCCACGGCGTCGGCGAGCAAACGTTCGGCTTCCGATTTGTCCTTGCCTTGCACGCGATAACCGCCGAGCTTATGCACGGATTGCGGCGTCAACCCCAAGTGAGCACAGACCGGAACCTCGCGCTCGTCGAGATAACGGATAACCTCAAGCACGTGTCCCGCGCCTTCGAGCTTGACCATCGCGGCCCCACCCTGCGCGAGCAAGCGCGCCGAGCTGATCGCAGCAGCATCCGGGTTGCGATAACTCATGAACGGAAGATCGGTGATGAGCAATGCCAAATGCAAACCACGCGCAACTGCGGCCGTGTGATAAAGCATTTCATCGAGTGTCACCGGAAGCGTACTCGACTGGCCTTGCACCACCATGCCGAGCGAATCGCCGACCAAGACGACATCGATCCCGGCGTTGTCCAACTGCGTTGCGAAGCTCGCGTCATAGGCAGTGAGCGCGACGATCTTTTCGCCACGCGTTTTCATGGCGAGCAAATTCGGCACCGTCATTGGCACGCGCGCAGATGCAGATTTGGCATTTCCGTACATCTTCAACTCCACTTTGTTGTTCAGCCGGATACCAGAATTTGAGAAATTTACCCGCGACGTAACGACAACCATCGGCAAATCATATCCACGCTACCAGCAGGAACTGATCGAGCTCGGTCCGTTGCAATCAACTTTTTCCAGCACTTGGCATCCCTGCGCATCCACCGAGCGGCACAACTCCTCGACCGTACCGTATTCTGTAATTCGCATACCGGGGGCGAGTTCAGCCAACGGCAATAGCACAAACGCTCGCTCGTGCATGCGTGGATGCGGCAACTGCAGGTCGGGCTCGACCAGCACGCATTGCGCATAACTCAACAAATCCAGATCGATGATACGCGGGCCCCAACGTTGCTCGCTGCGCTTTCGTCCAAAGTCATGCTCAATTGCGAGCAGCGCATCCAGCAAAATCCGCGGCGCGAGCGTGGTTTCAATTTCGGCCACGGCATTGACGAAATCCGGCTGCGCGGTTTCACCCCAGGGCGATGAACGGTAAAAATGCGAGCTGCGCAGCACGCGTGATTGCGGTAGCTTATCGAGCGCCTGCAGGGCGCGCTGCAACTGGATTTCTGGCTCGGACAGATTGCTGCCGAGGCCGATATAAGCGATTTGCATCGTTGTCGCTATTGCTCGCTTATTCGCTGTCCGCGCCCGACGGAGCGGAAGCACCATCCGCGATCGCAGGACGTTTGGCCCGTCGGCGCCGCGGCCTTTTTTTCTTCGGCCCGTCGTCCAGCGTGGTTGCCAGTGGCGGCGCGGCCAGCGAATTGACACCGAGACGCTCGGCAAGCTCGTGCTCGGGCAACGCAAGTGCATCGGTCCACCATTGCGCGAGCTCCTTGATCTGCGGCGATTCGACCGCGCGCAACACCAGAAAATCATACGCCGCACGGAAACGCGGATGTGTCAGCAAACGAAATACACGCTTGCGCGAACGTTGTTCAAAACGTGGTTGCAACGCCCAGATTTCCTGCACCGTAATGCTGAAACGACGCGGGATTGCGACGCGCGCGACCTGTTCCGCAATCACGCGATCGGCTGCATTTTGCCACGCCACGCCTGGGTCGGTGCCCGCTGTCACCGCACGTTGCGCCATCGCGCGTACCGCGCCCCAGAGCAAGGTCGCAAACAGGAAAGCGGGCGTAACCGACTTGCCTTCACGCACGCGCGCGTCGGTGTTTTTCAGCGCGCCTTCGATCAGATTGCGCAGGTTGTCTTCGCCGGATCGAAGCAGGCTTTTTGCGGTGAGTGGAAAAATTTCCTGCAGCAATCCGGTTTCATCGAGACGGCGAAAACTGGCGAGTCCGTGCCCGGCCAGAAACAGCTTGAGCGTCTCGTCGAACAGGCGCGCAGGCGGTGCTTCTGCGAGCAAGGCACCGAGCGTTGCGAAAGGTGCTTGCGCGTCTGGCGCAATCGTGAATCCGAGTTTCGCCGACAATCGCACGGCGCGCAGCATGCGCACGGGATCCTCGCGGTAACGTTGATCCGGGTCGCCGATCAGGCGCAATTCGCGGCGCGTCAAATCCTCATAACCACCGGTGTAGTCGCGCACGCTGAAATCGGCGATGTCGTAATACAAGGCATTGACGGTGAAATCGCGACGGATCGCATCTTCGTCGATGCCGCCATACACGTTGTCGCGAATCAACCTTCCATCGACGATGTGCCGATCACCAGTGCCATCATCGCTGAGTCCGCGGAACGTCGCGACTTCGATCACTTCCGGGCCGAACATGACATGCGCGAGACGAAAACGCCGACCGATCAGGCGACAGTTGCGGAAAAGCGATTTAACCTGCTCCGGGGTAGCATCGGTGGCGATATCAAAATCCTTGGGGTGCCCGTCCAGCAACAGATCGCGCACCGCACCGCCAACCAGAAATGCCTGATATCCGGCTTCATTCAAGCGATACAAAACACGCAGCGCGCCGCTCGAAATATTCTTGCGAGAAATGTTGTGCTGGTCGCGCGGGATGATGCGCGGGTTGAGGTTCAAACTCTGGGTTACGGATACTTTTTGTTTCGTTGCAGCTCGCTTCACACTCGCGCTTGGCAATACCTCGCGCTGACGTGGTCCGCGACGGAAAATATCTGTCAGGAAATTCAAAACCACGTAATGTCTCCTGACAGTGTGTGGTGACTCGGTTGGCCCGGCAACGGAAGTTTCCGCTACCTCTTAAGCTGACACGCCATGCGCGGTATCGCGTGCATGCGGGAAGAAACTCGGTGGATTTTCCTCGGTTCCAGTTTATACTAGTCGACACTTGGATTTCCCCAATCCATGCTCCCTTCGTCTAGTGGCCTAGGACACTGCCCTCTCAAGGCGGGAACACGAGTTCGAGTCTCGTAGGGAGCACCATTCTTACCGCTATCTTTCCTACCACCCCATCATGGAATCAGCGACATGCCCTTCGTCGTGACGGAAAGCTGTATCAAGTGCAAGTACACCGACTGCGTCGAAGTATGCCCGGTCGATTGTTTCCATGAAGGCCCCAACTTCCTGGTCATCGATCCGGAAGAATGCATCGACTGCACCCTGTGCGAGCCCGAATGCCCGGTCAATGCGATCTATCCCGAAGACGATGTGCCTGCGGGACAAGAGGCATTTATCCAGATCAACGCCGAACTCGCCAAGGCTTGGCCTGTATTGACCGTACGCAAAGACGCGCCAGCCGATGCCAAGGAATGGGAAGGCAAGCCGGACAAACTGTCGTTGCTCGAACGTTGAGTTGGACAGCCGCGGTCAGGGTGAAATCCTGATTGAGTCTTCGTCCGACGATTGTGGCGATCGAGCTTCAATCTGCAGCGCCTGCGCGTTGATCGAACGGGGTCTCGAAACCCCGAATCGATCACGCTGGAATCAGATCAACCATGCCCCATCTGCGAGAAAACATCTCGCAGATGCCTAGCCTTCAAGCATGAGCTTGATTACGACAGACGCTCGCGCAATACATCCAGCACTTGCCTGACCGCACTTGGATCGCCCGACGCATTGACGTTGGCGGCATCGCCATCGGCATCAATCTGGATGTTCACACGATTCACACTGATCGCCTGTTTGCCGCCGATGATGCGCTTGAAGAAGCCGGGTTTCGGACCCGCGGCAACAGTGACATCTACGGCATAACTGTGCGTTGCTTCATCGCGACTCGCGATGCTGCCGACCTTGCCGCGCTCGAGCGCCAAGCCAACCCGCTGCCAGGCGTTCGCGACCGAGTCGGCAATGCGTACGCCATTGCCTTGAGCAGTTGCGCTGACACCACGTGCCGGCGGGGAGCCGACCGCACCGGGCGCTGCGCTGGATCTACCGGCGCCAGCACCTGCCGGTGGCACGATCAGTTCGCCGGCCGTGTTTGGCGTATCCAGATCCGGCGGCACGTCCAGCGGACGGGCCTCGACGGCTTTGTCGTAATCGGTATGGGTGCGGAACATGCCACAACCGCTCAGCAGCAGCGCGGTCATGCCGCCGAGCAAGAGATAACGCAGAAATTTTTCAAGGTTCACGGATCTGGGACTTCCTGATTGGGAAAAGGACGCATGATGCGCCATTCAATTTTAAGCCGCGCTGCTGTGCCGCGGCTGAACCTCAGCAGGGAAAAGATTTCTGACTACTTCAGCCGCCTGCGCGTGATGTTCAGCACTCAGGCCAGTCAAAGGCAGGCGCAAATGCGCAGAACAAATATTCAGCAGACTCAAGCACCATTTCACCGGAATCGGATTGGGCTCGACAGCCAACACATTATACAGGGATACCAGCGCGGCATTCAGTCCGCGCGCATCCTCCTGCTTTCCGGCAATGCAGGTCTCTACCAAACCACGGAAATACTGCGGAGCAAGATTCGCCGCCACCGAAATCACCCCACGCGCACCGCTCAGCATGGCACGGACGAAGGTCGGATCGTCGCCGCTCAAAACACTGAAGTTCGGACTTTGCAATTCCAGCAATTGCTGCATGCGCCGGACATCCGTATTCGCTTCCTTGATTGCAACGATATTCGGATGTCTCGCGAGCTCGGCCACGGTTTCCGGCAACATATCGCAAGCGGTGCGACCTGGCACGTTGTATAAAATTACCGGCAAGCAGCCGTGTTCGGCCACTTGCTGGTAGTGCTGCAACAGCCCGATCTGGGTCGGTCGCACGTAATAAGGCGTGACTACCAAGGCGGCATCCGCGCCAAGCGCCTTGGCGCGCTGGGTCAGACGAATGCTCTTGTGCGTGTTCGCCGTGCCAGTGCCGGCAATGACCGGGATACGTCCGGCAACACGCTCGACCGCAAAGCGCAGGAGATCAGCGTATTCGGCATCGTCAAGCGCATGTGCTTCACCGGTTGAACCGGCGACGATCAAGCCCTGCGTACCGCCGGCCAATTGGTAATCGACAAGCCGGCCGAATGCTTCCAGATCGAGGGCGCTGTTGGCTTGGAACGGCGTGACCAGCGCACACATGCTTCCGATCAATTTCAAGACAGAATCCGGGGCTTCAGATAACGCGCGATGTTACTTGCGGGTCTTGAGCATGGCAAGTATTCTGCTCGTGAGTTGCATGAAGGCGCCGCCTTTTCCCTCTACAAGTATCCAGTAACTCGCAGGAAGGCCGTTTTGACCGACACCACCGCGCCACGCCCCACCGCAAACGAAAATCATCTGTTGATCAATGCGTTTGCCGCGCAAAGCCATTCGCCGCTGGTGACCTTGAGCAAACGGATAGCCGATTGCGGTTGCAATGTCGTCGAGGCGCGCGTGGCGACGCTTGGGCGCGATGTTTCGGTGCTCGTGCTCGCCATCGGCTCATGGGATGCGATCGCGAAGCTCGAATCTGCACTCGCGCGCTACGAACGTGAAGAACAATTGCGCCTGCTGTATTTCCGCACCAGCCAGAAGCAGTTACAGACCAATCTGTTGCCGTACGTAGTCGAGGTGATCGCCGCGGACAAGGCCGGAATTCTTTATCAAATTGCCGAGTTTTTCCTGCATCACGGCATCACCATCGAGCAGCTGCAATCTACTCGTTATCGTGCGATGCAGACCGGCGCAGACATGTTTTCGGCGCAAATTACCATCGGCATTCCTTCGACCACGCATATCGCCGCATTGCGCGACGACTTTCTGGAATTCTGCGATGGGCTCAATCTCGATGCCATCATGGACCCGATGAAATTCTGATGCTTCGACTTTAGAGATTGTCTGCAACGGTGCTGAAAATCGGCGACAAGATTCCGAACCTCACGGGCGCCACCGCTACCGATGCAGTAATTCGGCTACACGATCTGCATGGCAAATTTGTCGTCGTCTATTTTTATCCGAAAGACAACACCACCGGCTGCACGCGTGAAGCACAAGACTTTGCGAGCCTGCAAGCCGCGTTCGCCGATCGCAATGCGGTTGTATTGGGCGTATCGCGCGATTCGATCAAGGCACATGCCAATTTCACGGCAAAATTTTCGCTGCCCTTCGCGCTGATTTCCGATAGCGACGAAACGTGGTGTCGCGCCTTCGATGTGATCCACGAAAAACAATTGTACGGTCGGCATTATCTGGGCATCGTGCGCAGCACGTTCCTGATCGATTCCAGCGGAAAACTCAATCACGAATGGCGTAATGTCAAAGTAAGCGGGCATGCTCAGGCTGTGCTCGACATGCTGGATAGCCAACACACATGAGTTGCCAACACGTTTCGCGAGCAGGTCTAGACAAGTTCGCAAAATGCATTTCAATTTTCCCAGCAACCTCAGAGGCAGCAGCGCATGACCCGTGGAAAACGCATTTACGTACTCGACACGAATGTGCTCATGCACGATCCGACTGCATTGTTCCGTTTCGAGGAACACGATGTATTTATTCCGATGACCGTACTCGAAGAACTCGATGCGGCGAAGAAAGGGGCATCCGAAGTCTCGCGCAATGCACGCCAAGTCAGTCGTTTCCTGAATGAGCTGATCGTGCATGGCGGCGCCGACGGTATCAATCAGGGCATTGACCTGATCATGCCGCAAGGTCTGCAACTCAAACGTGCAGACCAGATCGGCAAGCTGTATTTCCAAACCCGCACCGCCGAAGCTCCGGCGATCCACGGCAAGAAGGTTGGTCTACCCGACAATCAGATTCTGGCCAGCGTGCTGAGTCTGCGCGAGCAAAATGCCAAATCGCCTGTCGTGCTGGTATCCAAAGACATTAACCTGCGCATCAAGGCCTCGATCTACGGAATTCCCGCGGAAGATTACGAAAACGATCGCGCGCTGGACGATTTCAATCTGCTTTACGCCGGTCATAACGAGTTGCCCGAGGATTTCTGGTCGCGGCACGAAGAGGTGCGCTCTTGGTCGGAGCGCGGCCATGCATTCTATGAACTGAAAGTGCGCGAAGACGAAGACTGGCATCCGCACCAGTTCCTCTATATGCCAGGTGAAAACCAGTTGGAGTTGCGCGTTGCAAAATTGCGTGGCGGCGTGGCGACGTTGCAGATCGTCGAAGATTATTCGAAGGGATCGCATACGGTCTGGGGGGTGGGCGCGCGCAATCGCGAGCAGAACTTTGCGATGAACGCGCTGATGGATCCGGAGGTGGATTTTGTCACCCTACTCGGCACCGCCGGTACCGGCAAGACCCTGCTCGCGCTGGCGGCAGGCCTTGCGCAGACCATGGATCAGCAGCGCTATCGCGAGATCATCATGACCCGCGCGACCGTTTCTGTCGGCGACGATATCGGCTTCCTGCCCGGCACCGAGGAAGAAAAAATGACGCCGTGGATGGGCGCGCTGACTGACAATCTCGAAGTGCTAGCCACACCGACTGAAGGTGGCGCGTGGGGTCGTGCGGCGACCAACGATTTGCTGGCGTCACGCATCAAGATCCGCTCGCTGAATTTCATGCGCGGCCGAACGTTCCTGAATCGGTATGTGATCATCGACGAGGCGCAAAACCTGACGCCGAAGCAGATGAAAACCCTGCTGACCCGCGCCGGACCAGGTACCAAGATGATTTGTCTTGGCAACGTCGAGCAGATCGATACGCCATACCTGACAGAAACCACGTCTGGACTGACCTATGCCGTGGATCGTTTCAAGGTCTGGCAGCACAGTGCGCATGTGACCTTGCGTCGTGGCGAACGATCGCGTCTGGCCGACTTCGCATCGGAAGTGCTCTGATAGCTACGCTGCAGGCGCTGCTCGCGGATGATTAATCTTGTCCGGGAGCAGTGATTCAAACTTACGTGTATCGGCACGGCTTTGAACCCACCATAAAAAACGGAACCTTGCGGTTCCGTCAGTTTGCTTGGCTATAAATCGATGAGATCAGAAGTGCAGCAGATACAAAGCTTCGAGCTCGGTCTGGTTGCCGCCACTACGAGACGAAAAACCATTCAACGCACCGAAGATATATTCCGTGGGCGCGTAACTGGCAGCCAAGCGCAACTCAGAATATTTCCCCAGCGTTTTACCAAAGCTCAAAGCAAGGCTGTAATTGGAAAGCCGATATTTCAAGGCCTGGTACAAGGCATCCGAAGCAGGCAAAGGCTGCTCGCGTGTGCTGTAACGTAACTGCCAATCCCCATACTCAGCGCCATGCCAAGTCCAGCCAATGCTATACACCGACAGATCACGCTGTGCATAGATTGAATTGGCCGTGCCATCACCGCCGGCACCCACGCGACTCGGCGGCGCAAAACCAACAAAAGGCGTCGTAGCGCCGTACTGGATACGTTCAGCACGCAAGTCCAGAGTCTGGCTCGGACTCATCGTGTAAGCCAAACCCAATCGATAACTACCGGGAATATCATAAACACCCGGTTGCGCATACACGCCCATCGAGCGGTTGTAATCGTCCACGGCTATCTTCGAGCGAAAACCTGCTGACCAACGCAAGGAATCATTCAGCGCATTCGCAACACCCAAACCCAAGCCCGTGCCGTAAGCTGCCGTGTTGCTGCCATACGTGTTTTCGTTGCGCATCTCGTAGATGCCGAAACCGAACCCGGTATGACGTTGATAGGCGAGAATACCTGATACGCCCCATATGCCTTGATTGCCCCAGCGTTGTTCCAGGGTTGGTGAAATCAGGTCACGATGAGTGTTGCCGGCACTTTCGGGAAGCAAGGTGCCGCGCACACTACTTGAAGTGAATGCGTGGTTCTCAGGCAAATTGCCGCCAGAAAGACCAATTCTCAGATCGGCACGGGTGGCATCGTTGTGCCAAACGACCGTGGAGGAATTTATCGTGGATGCGGAAGCTAGATTATCCAGCACACTCGGAGGCTGAGACTTGGTGTCCGCGTGATCTGCCCAGGAAAAATCTGGGGTGACGCCGGAAAGTGCATAATCGCGCCAACGCGAAATTACTGATGAAGCATCGGAAGGTAAAGCGTTGATCGAGGCAAGACTGCTCGAATCAGCAATCACAGATGCTGCAGATAATGAATCATTGGCTGCCGCAGGCAAAGAAAACGAGAGCGTCAGGCCAAAACTGACTGCTCTCGCTAACTTTCGCTCCGCCCTAAATTTGCCCTGCATCGCCCTGCTCGCGATTCCGTGCTATGTAATGATGGACTGATGATTGCAAAAAAACAACAGCGTGTCAAGCGCGCCACAGAAATTTTTATGGATCTCGCCCAATGTGCCGAAATCCTTGTCGAACTTGATGCTGCACAAACATCGTGTTCAATTCACGCTATCTTTATCGGTCTTCATCGTTGCATTTATACAACAAAGTGATTGGCATGAATTCCCCTATCCCCGTGGTTCTAAGCATCGCCGGCTCCGACTCCAGCGGCGGTGCTGGACTGCAAGCCGATTTAAAGACCTTTGCGGCTTTCGGAGTCCACGGCGTCAGCGTAGTGACGGCCGTCACCGCTCAGAGTACATGCCGCGTCGAAGCGGCTTTTATTTTGCCCGCGCAGCAAATCGTGGCCCAGCTACGGGCCGTGCTAGCTGATATTCCAGTGACCGCGATAAAGCTTGGTATGCTCGGCAACGTCGAATGTGTGCGTGTCGTGATCGACTGTTTGCGCGAACATCATTTCGCCCACGTCATCCTGGATCCAGTCATGATTGCGACCTCGGGTGATCGGTTGCTTGACCAGGCAGGCATCGATTTACTGCGAAACGAGCTACTGCCGCTGGCGAGCATCATTACGCCAAACATCCTCGAAGCCGAGTGCCTGCTCGACAGACGGCTACATTCTCAAACCGACATGCTGGCCGCAGCGCAGGAGTTGCGTGGCTTGGGCTGCGCCGCGGTATTACTCAAGGGCGCACACATGGTCGGAACCGAAGTGGAAGATTGGTACGCAGATGCGAACCACAGTCTGTGTTTTAGCCATCCGCGTCTGCAAATCGAAGGGCACGGCACGGGCTGTACTTTGGCCTCCGCCCTCGCCGCCGGATTCGCGCTTGGCCATTCTGCGGAGCAGGCGGCCCGCAATGCAATCGACTACGTGCAGGCAGGACTGAAATCGGCAATCCATCCAGGAGAAGGCTCGGCTGTACTCGGCAATTTCCGCTCGAATCAAGGCCGATTCACGAATTGAAGCGCCGATTCAAAATGTCCGCCAAAACTTAAGCCCTGACTTTAGATCAACCGAACAGTGCGCGATTACCGCCTCGATCAAACATCGCCAGGCTAAAAATTCTAGCTAAGCCGCCCTGCTGCCGCGACCACGCAGGCTTTCGATCAATGCATCAGCAAACGACTCGGTACTGCCGCTTCCGCCAAGATCCGGAGTAACGCGGTCTTTTCTGTTCAGCACATCGCGGATGGCATTGCGCAGCCGCGCTGACTGATCCTCCATGCCGAGATGACCAAGCATCTGGCAGGCGCCCAGCAATAAGGCGCACGGATTGGCGATGCCCTTGCCAGCGATATCCGGCGCAGAGCCATGCACCGCTTCGAATATTGCGGCCTCGCTACCGATATTCGCGCCCGGCGCAAGTCCGAGGCCACCGACCAGACCGGCACACAAATCAGAGATAATGTCGCCAAACAGGTTGGTTGTGACGATCACATCGAACTGCATCGGGTTCATCACCAATTGCATGCAGGTATTGTCGACGATCATTTCGTTGCAGGCGATTTCCGGATACTCCTGCGCCACTTCACGCGCGACCTTCAGAAACAATCCTGACGTGGTCTTCATGATGTTGGCCTTGTGCACGACGGTGACTTTCCTACGACCGCTGCGGCGCGCGAGCTCGAACGCATAACGCACGATACGCTCACTACCGCGATGGGTTACTCGAATCTGCGAGAGCGCCACTTCGCCATCTGCCGACAGGGTCTGACCTTCCGCACCGTATGCGCCTTCGGTATTTTCGCGCACGGTAATGATGTCGATGCCGTCGTAACGCGCCTTGGTGCCCGGAAAGGTAATCGCCGGGCGCACATTGGCGTACAGATCAAAACGCTTGCGCAGCTCCACATTCAGCGACGAAAACCCACCGCCGATCGGCGTGGTCAATGGCCCCTTCAACGCAACACGATGCCTGGTGATCGCATCGATGGTCGCTGCAGGCAAAAGCTCGCCGTGTTTTTCTTGCGCTGAAAGACCGGCATCGACAAAATCGTAATGCAGCCCGCATTGCATCGCATCAAGCACGCGCAGACTCGCATCGGTGATTTCCGGACCGATACCGTCACCGCGAATCACGGCAATTGTCTTGCTCATAATGTGAAAATCTCTGCAAAGGTGAAAAGAGAGGTGGCGCCATGCGAAGCGGTGCATTATCGTAGATGGATGTTGCGCGAACAAGAAAATATCGGCTGGGGCATTCCATCCGCTGAATCACACTCGTCATGGGCGAAATCGCCCACGCGCTGGCGCGCCTTGCTGGGCATCGTTGCGCTGTGCTTTTTCGGCTTCTCGAATGCCGCCATTGAAAGCACAACCGACATTCGTCTGATTCCCCCATCGAGTAGCGATCTCGTACTGCCTTGGACGCTCGGCGTTTCGGGCATGTGGCCAAATGCCTGTGCCCCCGAAATCGAACGCATCAATATCGATGGCAACGATGTGCGGATCGATGTACGCAACAAGAAAACGCTATGTGACCCGACGCCCGCACCGTTCGCATTCAACGCGGCACCCGCTGCTGCCAGTGGCGTTACGCTCATGCCGGCCGGCAGCTATCACGTCAGTATCTATGCCGCCCAAGGCGTGCATGCTCCACTACGCCTGTATGCCTTCGGTTTGGTGGATACGACATCCGCAGATGCGGTGGCGACTCCGGAATCGGGTTACTGGTGGGCTCAACCGGAAGGTAACTCGAAAGTTTCCCCTGGCACCGGTCTAGTGATCGAACTACAAGGCCGCACCCTGACCGTTTCTGCGCTCAGTTATGAAAGCAACGGCGAGCCTGTCTGGTACCTCGGCACGGGCCTGCTTGAGAGCAGCATTGCGCATATTCCGATGCTGCGGGTGCAAGGTGGTAGCGTCCTGTTTGGTGAGAAAACCGAAGCACCACATGCGGCGGTCGCGCTGCACCTTGATCTTGAGTTTCAATCCAGCGGTCGTGCTGTGGCGTGGTTCACTCGTAGCAGTGCTGACGATTCGAATGCGTTGGAGCTGCGTGCGCTGACCCTATCGCGTATGGCGTTTGCAGATCCACCAGACGGCCACGTCTGGCAAGGCGACTGGATTCTGGTGCCTGACGACCCGCTCAAGGCAACTCAGCGCCTGCACTTCGATCAACTGCAAACACAAAGCGAGCAGAATTTTCGTCTGAGCGACAGCAATAGTGACAACTCGCTGAACTGCTGGCGTGACACGCAACGCCCGAGCGCACCACCGCAAAGTTGTACCTTGCAAGGCAACAACGGCATCACCCTGGCACAGTTCAATGCAGTCGCGATCGGTCGGCTTGAGGGCGTGATGCCGGATCACGGGCGCATACGCCTGATTCGACTGACGCCCTGATCGTTATTCGATAGTAGCTGTCGGCACCCAGTCCGCCAGTAGCAACCGCACGGTTATTACTCGCCTACTTATTACTCGCCTACGCCGATACTGACGTCGATATCGTCTTCATCCACCGAATAAACGTGACCTTCACGCTCGATCTCGTCGAGAAAATCCACCGCACGACGCAAGTGCGGAATGACGATCGATCCACCAACCACCAGCCCTACGCTGAACACGTCAAAAAACTCGTCGCGACTCACGCCCGCCTCAGCGCACTGCGCTACGTGGTAAGAAACGCAATCGTCGCAACGCAATACCAGCGATGCCACCAAACCGAGCATTTCCTTGGTCTTGAGTGATAACGCGCCATCCTTGTAGGTTTGCGTATCGAGGGCGAAAAAACGCCGCACGACCTGGTTATCCTGCTCCAGGATGCGTGTGTTCAGCCGTTGGCGGAAATCCGTGAACTGCCTGATTCTATCGCTCACGAATTTGCTCCTGCCAGCAACTTGGCCAGACCACCGCTGCGATCAAACGCCACGAGATCGTCGTAGCCACCGATGTGCCGATCGTTGATGAAGATCTGCGGCACGGTGCGGCGCTGCGTGCGCGCCAGCATTTCCTCGCGACGTGCAGAGTCGGTATCGATGCGTATGTCCTCGTAATCGATGCCCTTCTGCTTGAGGAAATTCTTGGCCGCAACGCAATACGG
>JAYVTP010000128.1:0-6501 GCA_043788685.1 Pseudolysobacter sp.
ACAGCACGTTGCTCACTGTCAGCGTCACTCCGGGCGGCACGCCGACCAGTACCGGTCTTGCCGTAACGGTCGATCTCACGGCGATCGGTGGCTCGGCCAGCCAGACTTTGTACGACGACGGCACGAACGGCGATGCAACTCCCGGCGACAAAGTGTTCAGCTATAACGCGACCGTCACCGGCGCTACATCTGGCGGTTTGAAAACGCTGACTGCCACGATCACCGATGCGCAGTCACGCACCGCAACCGCGCCAATCGCACTCACCGTTACTACCGCGCCAATCACGATCATGCAGATCCAGGGCCACGGTGCGGCATCGCCACTCGTTGCAACAACCGTCACCACCAGCGGCACGGTAACGGCAGTCGGCGCCAAGGGTTTCTTCCTCCAGGATCCGACCGGCGACAATGATGTCACCACGTCGGATGCGGTTTACGTCTTCGTTAACGCCGCGCCCACCGTCGTAGTCGGCAATTCAGTCACGGTCACAGCAACGGTGCAGGAATTCAACGGCTCGACCGAATTGATTACGCCGGCCATAACCGTCAATGGCCCGGGCGTGATGCCGGTCGCCGTGGTACTGGATAGCAACCCGCCGTCGACTGATCCGACCAACGGCATTTGCGCCAATGCCGCGATTCTTCCGGGCGACGGCACGCAGGCGAATAACTTCGCGTGCCTCGACGGCATGCTGCTGCAGATGAACGACGCCATCGTGACGGGCCCGACCTTCGGCACCGGCTCGGATGGCGTGCATCAGGGTACGCCATCCGGCTTCTACGCCACCGTTGCCAGCCAGGCACGTCCGTTCCGCGAGGTCGGCGCAGCGTATCCCGGTCTTGGCGGCAGTATTCCGGTGTGGGATGGTGATCCGGAAATCATCGAAATCTATTACGGCGGACTCGGCTTCTCGCCGACCGGATTCATCTACAACGCCGGCACTCACTTCAGCTTGACCGGCGTGATTCAGGGCTACAAGGGCGCGTACGAAATCTACCCGATCAGCATGACCACCAACACGGCCATTCCGGCGCCGACCTATCCGCAGCCCGTCAAGGATTCTGCGATCGGCACGCTCACGATCGGCACGCAGAACCTGTTGCATTTTTTCAACAGCACCGTCGATGGCGCAGACACAAGCGTCTACACCGACTCGTGCGCCGGCACCGGCGCCAGTGACACCTGCCCGACTCCGGCGCAATACGCCATTCGATTGCAAAAAATGTCGAAGCAGATTCGCGACGTGTTGAAATCGCCGATCGCGCTGGGTGTGGAAGAAATCGAAAATTATTCGACCTTGACCGATCTCAAGAATCAGATCTACACCGATAGCGGCAATACGCTCACGTATCAGCAATTCACGATACCCGGCAACGATCCAGGCGGCATCAACCTCGGCATTCTTGTGCGCAGCGATGTCACCGTGAATTCGGTCACCCAGATGTTCAAGGGCACGACGACGACGATTTGCAGTAGCGGTACATCATGCCTGCTCAACGACCGTCCGCCGGTATTGCTCGATGCCACGTTCAACGGTTATCACTTCAATCTGCTCGTGATCTACGATCGCTCGTTGATCAATCTCGGCGTGGTCGGCAAGGACTACGTCGGGCACAAGCGCGTTGAGCAGGCTGTGCAAGTCGCCAGTATCGTGCAGGCGCTGCAAAGCGGCGGCACCCTGGTCGGTGCCGGCGACGCACAGCAGAACAGCGCTGGTGTGATCGCTCCCGGCCCCTTCGACATCACCGGTGATGTCAACGTGCCACTGATCGTAGTCGGTGATTTCAATGCCTACGAATTCACCGATGGTTACGTCGATGTCACGGGCATGATCAGCGGTACGGCGGTGCAAGCGCAGAATCAATACTGGGATGTGAGCGGCACTTATGTCGCGCCAAGCCCGACCTTGATCGACAGCGGCATCAAGGCTGATCCGAACCAGCGTTATTCGTACAACTTCAGCGGTTATGCGCAGGAGATCGATCACGTACTGCTGTCGCGTCGCGGCTGGAAGGATTTTGTGAGCGTGTCGAACGCGCACGGCAACTCGGATGTATTGGAAGCAGGCATCACCGGCACCACGCCGACCGTGCTCGATCCGACTACCGCCGCGCACAGCTCGGATCACGACGGTCAGGTGCTGACGATCGCGATCGATCGCATCTTCGCCGACGATCTCCAAGCGCCGCCGCAATAAGCCACGCAGCGCAGCGTTGCGCGAAGAACTCGCCAACGCTGCCGCAACCGCTGCGACTTGTTATCCTAGTCGTCAACTCACCCTGATAGGGCCGGTGCAAACCGGCCCTGATTTTTTGTCCGCATGAAACGTCTGCGCTCACTCCTTCCGCTGTTGTTGCTGATCACGCTTGGCATCGTGCTGCTGTGCAATGGCGCGCTCGATCGATTCCAGCCCGCGCATCTCGCCGCCGAACAAATACGCCTGCAGGCGCTGATCGTCGAGCATCCGCTGGTCGCCGGCCTCATGCAGATTGTGGTGATGATGCTCGCGATCGCTACCGGCATTCCAGGCGCGATCGTGATCATCTTTGCCGGCGGCATGCTGTTCGGCGTGTTGATCGGCACCGTGCTGTCGGCGCTCGGCACCGTGCTCGGTGCATTGATTTTATTCGTCGCCAGCCGCAATGCGTTCGGCTCACACAGTGGCAAAAAAGCACCGAAGATGGTCGAGGCGCTGCGCAGCGGTTATCTCGCACATCCGTTCAGTTACACGCTATTTTTGCGACTGGTTCCGGTCATTCCGTTTGGGGCGGTCACCGTCGCACTCGCGTGGTTGCGCTGTCCGCTGTGGCTGTTCCTCACCGCCACCGCACTTGGCGGCGCGGTGATGGTCGGATTCGAAACCGCGCTCGGCGCGGGCCTCGCCAAAACCATCGCCGAAACCGGCAGCGTCAATATGAATTTACTCGTCGAACCGAGCGTGTTTCTGCCGATGATCGCACTGGGCGTGCTTGCCCTTGTGCCGGTGGTGATCAGTCGCTTTCGTAGCCGCAAGGCTGCCTGAAGTATTTCGCTTCGTCATTCGATTGCCAGCGAGTACGCATCGCCATTCCCATAGCTTATTGACTACAAGACCTGCCCTAGCGTCTGCACAGTTGAGCGATGGGTTCGGCATCTGTGCGCGACTGGTGATCAGGTTGCGTCTGTTAGGGTGCCGGGGACGTTGTTCACTGTTGCGTGCCTCGCAGCAAGACTGTCATGAAATCAGGCGCTATTACGTCCTTCTAGGCGTACGCGTGGCGCCAGCACGCGGAGAGAGCCTTGTACACAACAACCATGTCGGCCTCAAACGACTCTCGGGTAATATTGTGTCCGATGAACTGGGCCAGCTTGATCTTCTGACGCAACGCTGCTCTTTGCTGCCGGAGGGTTGAAGGGTAGTACTCTTCTAAGGTCAGAGTTGGCAGAGTATGAGCGCGTCCGTTGGCTCGAATCTCTCGGTTCGCATCAAGGAAGTTATCGAGCCGCTGAACCTTGTCATGCCCAGTGGGCTTATCAAAGAGGAACACCACTCTGTTCTTGTATATGGCTGAATCGCCAAGCGGTGCATAAGCCTTCATGATCGCGGCGAGATAACTGGCCTGACGCTCATCGTCTCCATCTGCTGCCACGATCTGAATACGCGGTTTTTCCGGATAATGACGGGAGCAGACCAACTCCAGTAATGTCACCTCGCTGGGGCCTTCGACAATAAGAAAATTTGCGGGTATGAGCAGATCAGTTGGACTGCCTCCGAGCAGATCGTAAACAGTTCGCATCCGCCCTCGTGTTGTCATCCGCTGAACTGTAGTAATTCCTTCCTCCTTCTCCACGATGAACTCCGCCTGATCGGGGTGTATGTCCGACAGAAATACCGAAGAATGCGTCGTGATGAATACTTGATCGACCCCATCGGCGAGAGAACCCAGCGCACCTTTCAGCTGACGCTGCGCGGTCGGATGAAGGTGTAGCTCGGCTTCGTCGATGAAGAACAGAAACGCCTTGCCGAGCGCGTCCATTCGCCTCGAATCGGCATGCGCTTTGATAATGGCGAGCATCAGCGCCCGCTGCATACCATCTCCCTTGGCTTGGGCGTCAGTTGCAACGCCATCATTTACGGTCGTGGTATAGCTCTTGAGGAATTCCTCGAACGCAGGAATTTCCACTTTGAACTCCACCGAAGTGCAATCCGGGAACTGCAACATGAGGTGCGCGCGGACGCGGTCGCTGGTCTCCTGCAGCAACTTTCGAACACTCGAATCGGGCGACTGAAACAACTCTTCGAACTTCGTCTTGAATTCAAGATACCTCGCGTCTTTCTCCAAAGCTTCGGATACTACGCTACTCAGCATCTGCCCGATGGGAGTTGTGGTCTTGAAGGCTGACACGTCCTTGAGGCTCTTGTCCGTCAGCACAAACTCGAAGCGTGGTACGCAATTGTTGAACGCGCTATCGGCGCCGGTGGGCTGCTTTTGCCATTTGTCGTTCTTGACGTTGAAGATATAGCGATTCTTGGCGTCCTTACTTGTACGCCTCACTCGGAAAACGTCCAGTTCACCGACGATATTTTTCAGCTTTTGTTGGTTTTCGACATTTGAGATATGTTCAATGCTTGCACGTACACCGGAGAACTCCACCTCAACCACGACGTCCTCATCAAGCATTGCCCCAGCGCATTTGATGTCTGTGCTCTCTCCCTTACCGGAGTAGAACCACTCGACCGCCTCAAAGATGTTGGATTTCCCGTGATTGTTTCGGCCTACCAGGATGTTGAAGGCCGTAGGCTCGAATTCGATGGACTTAAGCGACCTGAAATTCTGAACCGTCAGCTTTGAAATCTTCATCGCCTGTTTCCCTGTGTGACACCGCCGCAATTACACTCCAAAAATCAATTGGGTCAGACTTAATCGAGCCACTCCCCCACACAGATCATACACTCCGGTTGATCACATAGCGCAAAGCCTAGTTGAAGTAACAGGTAGTGCCTTCCTGAGTTCTACAGGAAATATAGGGGGGCACTGGCTAGGAATCAGCCAAATCGAGTCTGACGCGATATTTTTTATTGTCGCATGGACACCTGCGATGATTGCAGCTAGCGTGACGCGTAACTTCACCGCAGTGTGATGTGTCGCAATTACATAGCAAAGGCTCGCATGAAAAATCTTAGCCGTCATCTCTATTTCTGGGTGTTGCTCGCGATCATTCTCGGCGCGCTGTTCGGTTATGTTTTTCCCGAACGCGGTGTGGCGATGAAACCGCTCGGCGATGGGTTCATCGGGCTGGTCAAGATGCTGATCGCACCGGTGATTTTCTGCACCGTCGTACTCGGTATCGCCGGCATGACCGACGTGAAAAAAGTCGGAAGAGTCGGCGCCAAGGCGATGCTGTATTTCGAGGTGGTCTCGACCGTGGCGCTGGCTATCGGCCTGATCGTGATGAACGTGCTGCAACCCGGCAAGGGATTTAATGCCGACGTCAACACGCTCGATGCGCAATCGGTGGCCGACTACGCGAAGAAAGCCAGCGCGGAGAACACCACCGACTTCATCATGCACATCATCCCGAAAACCTTCACCGACGCGTTCACTGCGAACGGCGATCTGCTGCAGGTTTTGCTGATCGCGATCGTGTTCGGCTTCGCCCTCGCCGGCCTCGGCGAGCGTGGCAAAGCGGTCTACGTATTCATCGAATATCTGTCGAAAGTATTTTTCGGCATGGTCAATATCGTGATGAAGGCCGCACCGATCGGCGCGTTTGGCGCGATGGCATTCACCATCGGCAAGTTCGGCATCCAAAGCCTCGGCAAAATGGCCGCGCTGATGGGCAGTTTTTATCTGACCTGCGCACTGTTTGTGCTGCTCGTACTGGGCAGCATTTCGGCGCTGGCCGGTTTCAACATCGTGCGGTTTCTGAACTACATCAAGGCCGAATTGTTGACCGTGCTCGGTACCAGTTCATCCGAAAGCGCGCTCGTGCCGCTGATGGAAAAACTCGAAAAACTCGGCTGCTCGAAATCCGTAGTCGGCCTGGTCGTGCCGGCCGGATATTCGTTCAATCTCGATGGCACCAACATCTACATGACGATGGCCGCATTGTTCGTGGCGCAAGCGCTGAATATCGATCTCACGCTCGGCCAGCAACTGAGCCTGCTCGCCGTGGCGATGCTGACCAGCAAGGGCGCATCCGGCGTGACCGGCGCAGGTTTCATCACGCTCGCCGCAACGCTGGCGGTGGTACCGAGCGTGCCGGTGGCGGGCATGGCCTTGATCCTCGGCGTGGATCGTTTCATGAGCGAATGTCGCGCGCTGACCAACTTCATCGGCAACGGCGTGGCGACCATCGTCGTGTCGAAATGGGAGAATGAACTCGACAGCGAAACTTTGAGGCGCGAGTTGGCCGACCCAAATTTCGCCGACGATATGGATTTGCGCGACAACAACGAAACCGCGTGAGCGATCGGCAATAAACGTAGCGGATAATTCTGCCGGACAAAAAAATCCCGC
>JAYVTP010000129.1:0-8893 GCA_043788685.1 Pseudolysobacter sp.
CTCATCGACCTCATCGCCCGGCGCAACCTTGACCAGCACGATACGCCCGGGCATCGGCGCCGTGATGCGATCACCCACTTTCTGCGCGCTGGCGACATACGCAAACGCGCCGACATGCTGCAGCACATAACGCGAAGCGGCATCTTGAATCATTACGCGCTGCGCACTCACCACGCTGCGCAAGCGCCGCGCGATACCGTTGAACGATGCGCTCAGCCAGCCGTTCTGCAACAAGGCTGCGCGCACATCGCAATGCTGGTCGGCGCAAGCTAGCACGTAGTTTCCGGCCGATCCGTGCGCGGTGATTTCGATACGCGCGCCGCGCCAGAGAAAGGCGACGATACGTTTTCCAGCATGGCCGATACGCCACGCATCGGCACTCTGCCATGGCGAGTGCGGATCGCTGCTGGCGGCGGCGCGCACAACACTGTTTGCTTCTTCATGCAGCAGTGCAGCAGTTGCCGCGGCGAATAGAATATCGCTGTGCGGTGTTTGCGCTTGCGGTAGAAATTCGTCGAGATGGCGATCCAGATAACCGGTATCGATACGGCCTTCAACGACTACTGGATGGCGCACGAGTTTTTCAAGAAATTCGATATTCGATTTCGGCCCGACGATTTCGCTTTGCGCGAGTGCTTCGCGCAAACGTGTCAGCGCGAGTTCGCGCGTCGTATCCCAGACGATCAGCTTGGTAATCATCGGGTCGTAGAAAATGCTGACGGTATCGCCCTCGATCACGCCCGAATCGATACGCACATTTGCCGACGGCGCGGGCAAGCGCAACTGTTCGAGTTTGCCCGAACCCGGCAGGAAATTCTGCTCGGGGTCTTCGGCGTACAAACGCAACTCGATCGCGTGACCGTGCGCATGGATCTGCGTTTGCTGCAGCGGTAAGACTTCACCGGCGGCAACACGTAATTGCCACTCGACCAGATCGAGGCCGAGCGTGAGTTCGGTCACTGGATGCTCGACCTGCAGCCGCGTATTCATTTCCATGAAAAAGAAATCGCCATTCTGCGCGACGATGAATTCGATCGTGCCCGCGCCGAGATAATTCACCGCGCGTGCCGCAGCGACGGCAGCATCACCCATCGCCTGACGGCGTTGTGTCTTGAGGAAAGGCGACGGCGTTTCTTCGAGCACTTTCTGGTAGCGCCTTTGCGCCGAACATTCGCGCTCGTTGAGGTGGATCACATTGCCGTGGCTGTCGCCAAACACCTGGAATTCGATGTGCCGCGGATGTTCGACGTAGCGCTCGAGAATCACGCGCTGATCGCCGAACGAACTTTGCGCCTCGCGTTGCGCCGAGTGCAGCGCGGCGACAAACTCATCCGCGTTATGGACGATGCGCATGCCCTTGCCGCCGCCGCCGGAAGTAGCTTTTATCATCAGCGGGAAACCGGTCGTCTGCGCCTGTTCCTGTAGAAATGCGGTATCCTGATTTTCGCCGTGATATCCCGGCACGGTTGGCACGCCGTGCGCAATCATCAGTCCCTTGGCGCCGGCCTTCGAGCCCATCTGCTCCATGCTTTCGGGGGCGGGGCCGATAAAACTCAAACCAGCGGTTTTGATCGCGCGCGCAAACGCGGCGTTCTCGGAAAGAAATCCATAGCCCGGATGAATCGCCTCGGCGCCGCTGCGTTTGGCCACTTCGATAATCGCGTCACCACGCAGATACGATTCCGCGGGACGCGGACCGCCGATCGGATATGCCTCGTCGGCCAGCCGCACATGCTGCGCACGTGCGTCGGCTTCGGAATACACCGCAACCGTGGCGATGCCGAGACGGCGACATGTGCGGATCACACGACACGCGATTTCACCGCGATTGGCGATCAGGATTTTCTTGAACATGTTTTCTCCGTTGTTTTTCTGCACGGAATCAAAGCATAAAAAGGTGCCGTCATTCCAGCGCAGGCTGGAACCCAGTTCTTAAACGCTAGGCAAAAATCGGGTATTCAAGTTTTCGTAGCTTTGGGAAGAACTGGATTCCAGCCTGCGCTGAAATGACGAGCGTGGGACTTTTCGCCTGGCTTCAATTCATTGTCCAGGCGGCTTTGCGTTTGCCGAGAAACGCGCCGAGACCTTCCTGACCTTCGTCGGATATGCGCAAGCGCGCGATCAACGCCGCGTTGCGCGCATCGATTTTTTCCTGCGTCCTCGAAACAAAATTGCGATCATGGTGCACCAGTGCCTTGGCTTCGCGCACAGCGTGCGGCCCGGCCTTGAGCAGCAGATCGAGTTCGGTGCGCACTACATCGTCGAGTTGCGCAGCGGCAACGGTGGCATGCACCAAGCCGATCGTGCGCGCGTGTGCGGCGTCGAAAATCGCTGCGGTCAAAAACAATCGCATCGCCTGGCGTTCACCGATCGCGCGGATCACGTACGGCGAAATCACGGCGGGCACGAGACCGAGTTTTGTTTCGGTCAGGCCGAACTTGGCCGTGTCAACGGCGATCGCGATATCGCAACACGCGACCAGCCCCACACCGCCGCCATACGCCGCGCCGTTAATCCTGGCGACGGTCGGCTTGGACAAAAACGCCAACGTGCGCATGAGTTCCGCAAGCCGCAGCGAGTCGGCATAATTATCGGCCTCGGACGCGCTGGCCATACCGCGCATCCAGTTCAGATCCGCACCGGCCGAGAACGATGCCCCGGCGCCAGTCAGCACCACGGCGCGCACCTTGGAATCCTCATCGAGTTGTTGCAGCGCCTGCGTCAATGCTGCGATCAACTGATCATCGAACGCGTTGTGCACCTCGGGGCGGTTGAGCTGCAGCGTTGCGATACCACGCTCAATACTCAAGTTAAGTGTGTTCGACATAGGGTGGTTCATCGACGAAAAGCGAATCAATGCGAATCATACTTGCTTGTCGGGTTTCCATCTTGGTTAAGCTATCGCCACGTTGTGTTTCGCCAATCGCATGCGAAGGTTCCGATAGCGTGATTTTGCAAAACAAAACCGTTCTAAGGGTTCTCGACCAGCCCGGAGATTGCTTTTGGTAATGCGAACCATTATCATTCGCTGCAACAGAATGACTTTGGATGAATTCGCATGTTGCGCCGGATCACGTTTGCCGTACTCGCTATGTCTGCGCTAGCCGCCCAGGCTGCGGTGCCTGAGTTTCATCTGGTTGTGCAGGGTCACAAGTTTCAGCCGACTGAAATCCAGGTGCCGGCGGGACAAAAAATCAAGTTGATTGTCGAGAACAAGGATGGCTCGCCCGAGGAATTCGAGAGCGCCGAACTGAATCGCGAGAAGGTCGTGGTCGGCAACGGCACGATCGATATCTATCTTGGCCCGCTGGAACCAGGCAAGTACGGATTCTTCGGTGATTTTCATCAGGATACGGCGCAAGGCGCCGTGATCGCAAAGTAATCGGCGCGCGTTGATTTGCCTCTGCAGTAAAGGATCTGGTCATGCTCGGTAGTGGTTTGCTGGTATTTCGCGAAGTGCTGGAAGCGGCGCTGATCGTCTCGATCGTCGCGGCGGCAACGCGCGGTGTCGAGGGGCGCGGTCGCTGGATCGGCGCGGGCATCGGTGCCGGTGTGTTGGGCGCCATCATCGTCGCGTTTTTCGCCGGTGCGATTGCACAGGCGGTCAGCGGTGTCGGGCAGGAACTGTTCAACGCGAGCGTGTTGATTGCCGCGGTGTTGATGATCGCGTGGCACGCGATCTGGATGGCTAGTCACGGACGCGAACTCGCTACGCAAATGAAATCGGTCGGCGCGCAAGTGACCGGCGGCAATCGGCCATTGTCGGCGTTGCTGATCGTGGTCGCGATCGCGATTTTGCGCGAAGGTTCGGAAGTGGTGCTGTTTCTTTATGGTCAGTCCGCTGGTGGTTCGAGTGCGGTCGATCTGATCGGCGGCATCTGCATCGGTGTGATCGGCGGTTCGGCAGTCGGGCTGGCCTTGTATTTTGGTTTGCTGCGTATCCCGATGCGCCATTTTTTCAGCGCGACGAATTGGTTGTTGCTGCTGCTGGCGGCCGGACTGGCGTCGCAGGCGGCGAGTTTCCTGATTCAGGCGGATATCCTGCCGGCGCTCGGCAATCGCACTTGGGATAGTTCCTTCCTGCTGTCGGATACCTCGTGGATCGGCAAGGCGTTGCATACCTTGATCGGTTACGAGGCGCATCCCGCTGGTATGCAGATTCTTTTTTATCTCGTCACCGCTGCGCTGATCGCGTTTGGTATGCGTGTTTTGGGTGGCGGTGGGGCCAAGCTACCGCAGCGGCCAGTGACTGCGCATCTAGCGCCTTGATCGGTTCGGTAATTGAGTCTGGCAACTCTCGAACAGAGCTGCGGAGACGCAGCTTTATTTGTTTCAACTAGCCGCAAGTTACATGCGGAACACACCAAAGCGTTGTTTCTCGATCGGTGCATTCATTGCCGCAGAGATCGCCAGTCCGAGCACACGGCGCGTATCCGCCGGATCGATCACGCCGTCGTCCCACAACCTTGCGCTGGCGTAGTACGGATGACCCTGGCGCTCGTATTGCTGGCGAATCGGATCCTTGAATTGTTCTTCTTCGTCGGCTGACCAGGTCTTGCCGGACGCTTCGAGGCCGTCACGTTTCACTGTCGCCAGCACTGATGCCGCCTGTTCGCCGCCCATCACGCTGATACGCGAGTTCGGCCACATCCACAGGAATCGCGGCTGATATCCGCGCCCGCACATCGCGTAATTTCCTGCGCCGAAACTGCCGCCGATCATCACCGTGAACTTCGGCACGTGTGAACACGCGACCGCCGTCACCATCTTCGCGCCGTCTTTGGCGATGCCGGCGTTTTCGTATTTCTTGCCGACCATGAAACCGGTGATGTTCTGCAAAAAAACCAGCGGAATGTCGCGCTGATTGCACAGTTCGATGAAGTGCGCGCCTTTCAACGCCGACTCAGCGAATAGGATGCCGTTGTTGGCGATGATGCCAACCGGATAGCCGTATATGTGGCTGAATCCGCAAACCAGAGTCTTGCCATAACGCGCCTTGAACTCCTGGAACTCCGAGCCGTCGACGATACGCGCGATGATTTCGCGGATATCGAACGGATGGCGTGTGTCGCGCGGCAGAATGCCGTAAATTTCTTCTGCGGCGTAACGCGGTTCGCGCGACTCACGGATTTCCACTGGCAATTTTTTCGTGCGATTCAGATGCGCCACGATTTCGCGTGCAATCACCAGCGCGTGTGCGTCGTTCTCGGCGAAATGATCGGCCACGCCGGAAATGCTGGTGTGCACATCGGCACCACCGAGTGATTCGGCATCCACCAATTCGCCGGTCGCGGCCTTCACCAATGGCGGGCCGCCGAGAAAAATCGTGCCTTGTTCTTTCACGATTACGGTTTCATCGCTCATCGCCGGCACATACGCGCCACCTGCCGTGCACGAGCCCATGACCACTGCGATCTGCGGAATATTCTTCGACGACAACCGCGCCTGATTGTAGAAAATTCGTCCGAAATGATCGCGGTCGGGAAACACCTCATCCTGCAACGGCAGGAAAGCGCCGCCGGAATCGACCAGATAAACGCACGGCAGACGATTCTCTTCGGCGATCTCCTGCGCGCGCAGATGCTTTTTCACCGTCATCGGAAAATACGTGCCGCCTTTGACCGTGGCGTCGTTGGCTACGACCATGACTTCCTGGCTCTGCACACGGCCGATTCCTGTAATTAGGCCGGCGCACGGCGCTTGGTTTTCATACAGGTCATGCGCCGCGAGTGGCGACAGTTCGAGAAATGGCGAACCCTGGTCGAGCAATGCGCGTATACGCTCGCGTGGCAGCAACTTGCCGCGTTCGATATGTTTTTGCCGTGCCTTTTCGCCGCCGCCAAGTGCAGTCTGTGCGAGCTGGATTTTCAAGTCGTCGACCTGCGTGCGCAGTTGCGTCGCGTTCGCCAGAAAATCGGCGGAGCGGGGGTCAATCGCGGATTCGATCACAGGCATGCGTGCGCACCTTGGGCTTAAGCTATACATACAAGGATAGCAGCGATCAAAGTGATTCGGGATCGTTATGACGAGAGGCGCGCCGATCAGAGCAGATCAGTTCACCGACACGTGTGTCGGGGATAGCGGCATTGAAATTTCTTGCGCGTGACGCGCTTTATCTTGAACGCGTCGAGCGTGTCGCGTTTCCGATCAGGTCAAGCTGCCGAGCCGACGTGCGCCGACAAAACGCTTGGTCCAGTACGCGTCTTCGAGACGATCAATACGCACCGATTTGCCCGGCGAAGGCGAATGAATAAAACGGCCGTCGTCGAGATAAATGCCAACGTGCGAGATGCCGACGCCACCACGTGTGTGAAAAAATACCAGATCACCGGTTTGCATCTGCGCGCGCGCCACCTTCTGGCCGAAACCGTACTGTCCCGGCGCGTCGCCTGGAAGATCGAGGCCCATCGTGTGCAGGAAAACGTAATGCACAAAACCGCTGCAATCAAAACCGGTGGAAGGCTCGCGACCGCCGCGACGATAACGGATGTTGCGCAATTGCATCGCGAAGTCAGCCAGCACGCGACGCGGAACCTGTTCGATCGTGGCGATTTCGGGCAGATCGGTTTTTGTCGACGAATCGCTGGTGCTGGAGACTGTCGTGGTCAGTACTGCATTCTGCGCCGTGCTCCACCGACCCGCATTAACCAACGGCAGCAACGACGCTTGCAGCGAGGCGGCATCGCATTCCAGTGGCATGGCAGGGCTGGCGATGCGCGCGAAAGCCGCGCTCTGGAAAATGCAGGCCGCAGCAAATAGTGTCGCGGCGGTCAGTCGCTGAATTGGCATACGGGTAATCCCCATCAATCGGTTGGTTCGGGCGTTGATGAACGCTCTTTTTCTGAACCGTAGCAAAACAGATGTTGGAATCTCGTTAATCACAGATGTGATGATCGGGCAGGTTTCAGCGGCAAATCCACACGCATATCGATTTTGCCGGCGCCACGTTATATACTTGCGGATTGCCGCGTGCGTGATTCGTCGATTGATTGACTTTGGCGCATTGGCTACTCACCATTTCGTGCGCCGTGTCTGCAGCTTTTCCGGAAATTGTCGATGTTTGGCGCATGGTTACGGCGCGGCGCCTGTTCCACGGAACGTTGCCGCTGACGGCCATGCCGCGCCTGCTAGCGAGTGTGGCGGGGCCGACCGGCACCATGAGTTACGATCTGGAGTTCGGTCGCGACGAGTTGGGCGCCGCCTATCTGCACGTTCGCGCCGATATACCGCTGACCTTGATTTGCCAGCGCACGCTCGAAGAATTTGTTTTGCTGGTGCATACCGATTCTCGCCTGGGTTTGATCACGAGCGAAGAAGAAGAATCCGGGTTGCCGGAAGGCTACGAACCGTTGCTGATCACGCAAGATGGGATGCGACTGCGCGATGTGATCGAGGACGAGCTGATTCTGGCTCTGCCGCTGATCCCGATGAAGCCGGGTACTGAAGATCTTCCGGAAACGGTATGGTCTGACGAACCGGGCGAAGTGGTTGAAGAACCGCGCAAGAATCCGTTCGCGGCATTGGGTGTCTTGAAAAAAACGCCGCATTGAGGAATGCAAGAAAGTCCCGCACGGGATTTTCGCTGATGCAAAGATTGCATCGCTCGTCGCGCCGGCAGGTACTGCTGGTGCGGCACAGAGAGTCTGAATCATTTCGGGCTTTTCGACCCCGCGAGTTGCCATGGCGGCAATCCTGCGGAGATATTCAATAGATTGTTTGGAGAGTCATCATGGCAGTACAGAAAAGTCGCAAATCCCCGTCGCGTCGTGGCATGCGTCGTTCGCACGATGCGCTGGTTGCACCGCAACTCAGCATCGACAAAACCTCCGGTGAAGTGCATCTGCGTCACCACATCACCAAAGACGGCTATTACCGCGGTCGCAAAGTGATCGAAAGCAAGGGTTCGGTTCGCACCGAAGACTGAGATTCGATTCGGTCTGCCTGAGGGCGGACTCGCATCGATCTTTATTCTTGCCGACGCCGTCATGGCGTCGGTTTGCATTACGGGATTGCGGTCTGATGGCTGATAGTCTTTCGTTTCGCTGGGGGATACGGCTCTGACTTACGCGCGCATCGTCGGCACCGGCAGCTTTCTGCCGGAACGCATCGTTACCAATGCAGAGCTGGAAAAACTTGTCGATACTAACGACGAGTGGATCGCCAGTCGAACCGGTATTCGGCAGCGACACATCGCCGCCGAAGGCCAGACCACGTGCGATCTCGCGTTTGGTGCAGCCACGGCGGCGCTCCAAGCGGCGGGGGTGAGTGCGCGTGATGTCGAACTCATTATCGTCGGCACCACCACACCTGATCTGATTTTTCCGTCCACCGCGTGCCTGTTGCAGCATCGTCTCGGTGCCAATGGCTGCGCCGCGTTCGACGTCAATGCCGCGTGCTCCGGTTTTATTTATGCGCTAAGCGTGGCGGACAAATTTATCCGTTCCGGTACGGTCAAGACCGCGCTCGTCGTCGGTGCCGAAACCCTTTCACGCATGCTCGACTGGTCGGATCGCTCGACCTGCGTCTTGTTTGGCGATGGCGCGGGCGCTGTCGTGCTGCAAGCGTCGGACGAACCCGGCGTCATCTCCACGCACCTGCATGCCGATGGCGGCTACAAAGAATTGCTGTGGAATCCTGTTGGCGTTTCGGTCGGTTTCAAGGACGAGCCGAATCACGGCGTGAAAGTGCTCATGGCCGGCAGTGAAGTATTCAAGGTCGCAGTCAAGACGCTAGATGCAGTCGTTGAAGAAACGCTCGCCGCGAACCATCTGCAGAAATCCGATATCGACTGGCTGATTCCGCATCAAGCCAATCTGCGCATCATCCAGGCCACCGCAAAACGCCTCGACATGCCGATGGAGCGCGTGATCGTGACGGTCGACAAACACGGCAA
>JAYVTP010000130.1:0-2214 GCA_043788685.1 Pseudolysobacter sp.
CGGCATTGCCAACCAGATGCTGGCCGGCATCGCCTTGACTTTCGCCACCGTGGTGCTGATCAAGATGAAGCGCGATCGCTACATCTGGGTCACCTTGGTGCCGACCACGTGGTTGCTGATCTGTACGCTTAGCGCGGGCTGGCTGAAGATTTTCAGCGACGATGCGAAGATCGGTTTCCTCGCGCATGCGCACAAGTTCGGTGATTCGATCGCCGCTGGCAAAGTGCTGGCACCGGCCAAAACGATGGAAGACATGCAACGCGTGGTGTTCAACGATTATGTGGACACCACTCTTTGCGCGCTGTTCATGGCCGTCGCGGTTTCGACCATCGTGTTCGGCCTGCTCGCGGCGATGAAAGCCCGCCGCGAATCGCGTCCGACTGCGGTTGAAACACCTTATATTGCGATGACCGCATAACACTGCCATGCCGATCGACACGCACATCATCACGCCCTTCCCCGCGCCTGCGCTGCGTGGTTGGCGCGCGCACCTGCAACACGCCTGGCGCAAGGCGGTGCAGGTGGCGCGTCTGTGCATCGGCGTGCCGGATTACGACGTGTATGTGGCACATCGACGCCTCAATCATCCGAACGAACCGGTGATGACCTACCCCGAGTTTTTCAACGAGCGCCAAGCGGCGCGTTACGGCCGAGGCCGTTCGCGCTGTTGTTGATTTGACGGTTTGCGTTGCCTCGCCATGACACGCTCGTGGCATCATGGCGAATGCCCGAATCCAATCCAATATCCGCGCCGTTGACCCGACATCGCTGGCTGCAATTGCAACACGAACGCGCTGCGAAAATCGCATGAGCCGCACTTCGCGCATGTTCCTGCTAATGGATGCGTTGCGCGCGCATCGTCGGCCCGTGACCGCCGCGCGTCTGGCCAATGAGCTCGCGGTTTCGGTGCGCACGATTTATCGCGACGTGCAGACGCTGATCGAACTCGGTGCGCCGCTCGATGGCGAAGCCGGACTCGGTTATGTGCTACGCGCGGGATTTTTCCTGCCGCCGCTGATGTTCGCCGAAGACGAGATCGAAGCGCTGATTCTCGGCGCGCGCTGGGTGCAGCAGCAAGGCGATGACGCGCTCGCAAAAGCCGCCGCGACGGCGCTGGCCAAGATCGCCACCGCTACACCAAAAGACCTGCGCGACAAGATGGCCGAATCGAGTTTGTGGGTGCCGTCTTTTGCCGCAAAACCTTCAAACGAAACCGCGCTCGGCTTCATCCGAGCGGCGATCCGCTACGAACACAAACTGCTGATCGATTACAGCGACGAAAGCGGCGCCTGCACACAACGCCTGATCTGGCCGATCGCGCTGGCGTTCTTCGAGCGCAAACGTGTCGTCGCGGGCTGGTGCGAATTGCGCAGCGGATTCCGCCATTTCCGCACCGACCGCATTGCCACATCCACACCGCTTGCGGAGTGTTATCCACAACGCCGCAGCGCGCTGCTCAAGGCGTGGCGCGTGGAGATGAAAATACCGAGCGGCTCCTGACAGAAACTGTCAGCGGCAGTCTCCAGAATGGCGCCTGTCCACTCACCGCCCCTCAGGAGAAAGCCCATGCGCCTTTATCATCATCCCGTTTCTTCCAACTCCCGCCGTGTCGTCATGACAGCACAACAACTTGGCGTGCCGCTCGAATTGGTCTTCATCGATCTCGCCACCAGCGAGGGACGTATTCCGCTGCACGCGATGAACCCGAACGAGAAGGTGCCGGTACTGGAGGATGGCGATTTTTTGCTCTGGGAATCTTGCGCGATCATGCAGTACCTCGCCGATAAAACGCCGGGTCAGAAGCTGTATCCCACAGCGTTGCAAGCGCGAGCGGACGTCAATCGCTGGCTGTTTTGGGGCTCGCAACATTTCGCGCCTGCGGTAGGCATTTTCGGCTGGGAAAATTTCATCAAGCCGATGATCGGCGCGGGCGAAGCGAACCCACTGGAGCTGCAGCGTGGTGGATTGCTGTTTGCGCAATTCGCCAAAGTGCTCGACGACCATCTGGCCGGCCGCGACTGGATTTCCGGCGCCACACTCACGCTCGCCGACTTCGGCATCGCCTCGACGCTGGCGTACATCGAGGAATCAAAATTGCCCATCGCCGAGTACAAGAATGTGCTGACCTGGTTGACGCGCGTGCAGGCACTCGATGCCTGGAAAAAATCCTCGTTCTGAGAATCTGCCAGCAAATGTCAGCGTAGTTCTCATTAC
>JAYVTP010000131.1:0-11662 GCA_043788685.1 Pseudolysobacter sp.
TGCACCGGGACTTCATCGCACTCCTCGTGCATACCTTGGCCACGCACGGATTCGTGCACCGGATCAACGCGCAATACATCCGCCCAGCCGAAGTGCACCGCGTCTTCGGTAGCACCTGATGGTGCGCCATCGTTGGCTTGTTCTTGCGCCGATCCGACGCCTGCAAAAACCAGCAGCGCCAGCATCAGAATCGCATGGGACAACAACATTCTCACTGTATTCTCCGCAGTTCGGACGAGCGGTTATGTATCGAGAGGATGCTTCCTTGATCCGAACGTGATCTTTCTTGCGGCGATGACGGAGCTCATCGCGTTGCGGCTGAGTCCAACCTCCTGCATCGTGCCGAACACAATTTGAACATTTCTCGGCTGAACCGTGGCTTAGGTGAATGCCTAGCTGAACAAACACTTGAAAGCACTGCATAGTGGTGTTCGACGGCATGTACCTACGTGCCCGATAGTCAGCCTGCTAGAATATTGTATGAGCTCCGACAACTGATCATGAAGCTGAAATTACACAACTCGCTGACGCGTCGCGTCGAAGAATTCACCCCGCAAAACCCCGAAAGAGTGACGATGTATCTGTGTGGGCCGACGGTCTACAACTATGTGCACATCGGCAATGCGCGTCCGGCGGTGGTGTTCGACCTGCTCGCGCGGCTGCTGCGGCGCCAGTATCCGCAGGTGGTGTACGCACGCAACATCACCGACGTGGACGACAAGATCAACGCCGCCGCGACTGAACAAGGCGTGCCGATCGGCACGATCACCGACAAATTCGCGCAGGCCTATCATGAAGATATGGCCGCGCTCGGCGTGGCGCCGCCGGATGTAGAACCGCACGCGACCGAGCATGTTCCGCAGATGATTGCAATGTGCGAGCGGCTGATCGCCGATGGCCACGCCTATGCCGCCGAACATCATGTGCTGTTCGCCGTGGATTCGTATCCAGCCTACGGTCAGCTCTCGGGGCGCTCGACCGAGGACATGATCGCCGGTGCGCGTGTCGAAGTGGCACCGTACAAAAAATCGCCGGGCGATTTTGTCTTGTGGAAGCCCTCGACGCCAGATCTGCCGGGCTGGGACAGTCCGTGGGGTCGTGGCCGCCCCGGCTGGCATATCGAATGCTCGGCGATGTGCGAGGCGCATCTTGGTGACACCATCGATATTCATGCCGGCGGTATCGATCTGCAGTTTCCGCATCACGAAAACGAAATTGCGCAAAGTACCTGCGCGCACGGCGGCAAAATATTTGCAAAGTATTGGCTGCATAACGGCATGCTGACATTTGACGGCCGCAAGATGTCGAAGTCGCTTGGCAATGTATTGCAACTAAAAGAACTGCTGATTCAACACAACCCCGAAGTGCTCCGTTTTCTGCTGCTGCGTGCGCATTACCGCCAACCGCTAGATTGGTCGGACAATACGTTGAGACAAGCCAGCAGTACGTTGCAGGGTTGGTATTTTGTCTTACGCGATTTGCAAGATATTTATATCGCAACTGAAGAGTCGCGCGTGCCGGTCGACTTTGAAGTTGCATTGCTTGACGATCTTAATACACCGGAGGCTTTTGCAATATTGGCGCGCCTCGCAGACGACGCACGCGCAGCCGCTACTTCAGATGAAAAATACGTCGCTAAAGCCGCCCTACTTGGCGCAGGCAAATTATGTGGACTGCTGCAACAAGATCCACGCGAATGGTTTAAACAGGGGCTCCGACACGTTGAGCTCAGCGCAAACGCGACTGTGGGGGCAAGCAGCGTCGTAAACTTGCAGGCCATAAACGACATTAGACGTCTCGACGCGAATGGAACAGCAGGACCATCAGCCATTGCTGAAATGGTCGTAATAAAAACTCGGGAAATTGATCGTTTAGTGGCGGAACGAAACATCGCGCGGAAAGCAAAATTATTCTCAGACGCTGATCGCATTCGGCAGGAACTTTCAGCAATGGGTATCGTTATTGAGGATGGCCCGCAAGGAATTTCAACGTGGAGAATTGTTAGCAACAATGAGTGATCAAAGCGATCCAACCGAAATCAGCGCCGAATCCGCACAAGAAACGATCATCGAAGAGTTCGGTTATTTCGGCGACTGGACCGAGCGCTATCAATACCTGATCGATCTCGGCCGCAAACTGCCGCCGTTTCCCGAGTCGTTGAAAACCGAGCAGCACAAGTTGCATGGTTGCCAGTCGCAGGTGTGGATTGTGCCGGGCGGCACCGCGTCGCGACTGGAGTTTCAGGCGATCAGCGATTCGTCGATTGTCTCTGGCTTGATTGCGCTGGTATTGCGCGTTTATTCGGCGCGACCGGCGCAGGAAATCATTACCACCGAGCCACGTTTTATCGATGCGATTGGTTTGTCATCGCATCTTTCGCTGACGCGCACGAATGGTCTCGCGTCGATGCTGAAAGCGATCAAGGATTACGCACACGCAGCATTGGCGCAGTCCTCGGCGTAGGCGGCGCAGCTCCACCTCAAGCTCAGGCGGCGACATCCGGCAACGGCGCGATCACTCTTTCCAGCGTGCCAGCGGAATGTCCCTGCTCACCGAGATATTCGAGCCAGCGCGTGAGAAAGCTGTTCATGCGCGTGCGGTGCTGAAACACCGTGCGCGCAGACGGAAACGGCCCAAGCACTTGCCACAGGCGTTTGCCCGGTACGCAATGAATGGCCTCGGCGACGTGCGCATCCTGGTACATGCGCAAATACGCTGACGGCGCAAACTCGCCGGTGTCGGCGTCCAGCATGCAATACGTCAGGCGCAATTCGAGCATGTAACGATGGCGTTCGAGTACTTCCAAACGCACGTCCAGCCCATCATCGACGCTCGACATGTACAAGCCGACTCCGAGTTTGCCCGGCGCGAACAAACGCGTCAGGCGGTGATAATTTTCCGCGTACAAACCCATCAGAAACGCGAAACGTCCTGGTAGTAGTGCGCTGGAAATCGGGGAATCGATTGCTCTGGTCATGGCCAGATTATACCACCCGAAAAAATATTGCTTTTCGCTGCCGAATCGTGGCTGGCGAATAACGCGAAAGAGTCGCGACAGCATAGTGCGCAGCGAGCACGGTAGAATTGCACCTCGTCTGCACCGCTGGCGATTCGCCTTGATACCAGGCCGATCCGGAATCCGACATGTTGCGTTTGAACGAAATAAAATTGTCACTCGATCATGCCGGAACTGCGTTAGTCAATGCGATTCTACAGCGGCTTGGCATCGACGCGGATGAACTGATCGGCTACACGATCGCACGACGCAGCGCCGACGCGCGTCAGCGTGGCGCGCTCACGTTGATCTATTCGCTAGATGTCGAAATACACAACGAAGCTGCGTGGTTGCAGCGCTTGCAAGGCACGCCGCATATCGGCCCGACACCCGATACGAGTTATCGTTTTGTCGCTCACGCCGCCGCCGGCGAAGCACGCCGCCCCGTCGTCATCGGTACCGGGCCGTGCGGAATTTTCGCAGCGCTCGTGCTCGCGCAAATGGGTTTCCGGCCGATCATTCTGGAGCGCGGCAAAGCCGTACGCGAGCGCACCAAGGATACCTGGGGCCTGTGGCGCAACGGTAAACTCGATCCCGAATCAAACGTGCAATTCGGCGAAGGCGGCGCCGGCACATTCTCTGATGGCAAGCTCTATAGCCAGATCAAGGACCCGCAGCATTACGGTCGCAAGGTGCTCAACGAATTTATCAAAGCCGGTGCGCCGCCGGAAATTCTGTACGTCAGCAAGCCGCATATCGGCACGTTCAAACTCGTTACCATCGTCGAACATATGCGCGCCACGATCGAAGCGCTCGGTGGCGAATTTCGCTTTGGCAACAGGGTCGACGATATCGAAATCGAACACGGTCGTGTGCGCGGATTGACTGTGAATAACGGCACGCAGATCGACGCGCAACACGTGGTGCTGGCGGTCGGTCACAGCGCGCGCGACACGTTTCAAATGCTGTTTGATCGGGGTGTATATATCGAGGCCAAACCGTTCTCGATTGGCTTTCGCATCGAACATCCGCAATCGCTGATCGACCGCGCGCGATATGGTGCGCACGCCGGCAATGCGATCCTCGGCGCGGCGGATTACAAGCTCGTGCATCATTGTCGCAACGGTCGTGCGGTCTACAGTTTTTGCATGTGCCCGGGCGGCAGCGTGGTCGCCGCAGCATCGGAACCGGGTCGCGTTGTCACCAACGGCATGAGCCAGTATTCACGCAACGAACGCAACGCCAACAGCGGCATCGTCGTCGGCATCACACCGGAAGATTATCCCGGCGATGCGCTCGCCGGCATTGCCTTTCAGCGTCATTGGGAAGAACGCGCCTACGAACTTGGCGGACGCAACTACAACGCACCCGCGCAACTGGTCGGCGACTTCATCGCGGCCCGCGCATCGACCCAACTCGGCGCCGTCGAACCGTCTTACAAACCCGGCGTTTCGCTTGGCGCACTCGATAGCAGCCTGCCCGCTTACGCAATCGACGCGATCCGCGAAGCCTTGCCCGCGTTCGAGCGCCAGATCAAGGGTTATTCGATGCACGACGCCATTCTCACGGGCGTCGAAACGCGCACCTCGTCGCCGATCCGCATCAAGCGCAACCCAACTTATCAAAGCTTGAATACGCAGGGTTTATATCCGGCCGGCGAAGGTGCCGGGTATGCCGGCGGCATTCTTTCGGCCGCGGTGGATGGCATCAAGGTCGCCGAGGCGGTGGCGTTGGATATGTTGCGGGATTCGTAGCGTTACGCACATTGAATGCGCCGGACATCACAATTCGCCTCAAGTCTTTTAGCTCGTCATCCCAGCGCAGGCTGGAATCCAGTTCTTGGGCGTCGATTCAAAAACGATCGACCAAATTTCTCGAAGGCTTGAAGAACTGGATCCCAGCCTGCGCTGGGATGACGGAATTTTTTTGTGCGCCGCGAGTTTCGAGTCGCGCAAATTCCTCAAGGAACTTGCTCAATACATCTGCTTGTCGATACCCAGACTCGACAAGATCTTGCTGCCGATTTCCTCGATCGAGGTATGCGTGGTATTCAGCCATGGAATATTCTCACGGCGCAATAAGCGATCGGCCTGATCGAGTTCCCAGCGGCATTGCGCGAGTGTGGCGTAACGGCTATTTGGCTTGCGCGCCTCGCGCACTTGCGCAAGGCGATTCGCGTCGATGCTGAGTCCGTACAGACGTTCGCGATACGGCACCAAGCGTTTCGGCAGTTCGAGTTTTTCCAGGTCTTCGTCGGTCAACGGATAGTTCGCCGCCTTCACGCCGAAATGCAGCGCCATGTACAGGCAGGTCGGCGTCTTGCCGGAGCGCGATACACCGACCAGGATCACATCGGCATCGGCGTAGTTGAAATTCGCGCCATCGTCGTGCGTCAGCGCGTAGTTGGTGGCATTGATACGCGCTTCGTATTCGGCGAAATTGACGAGGCCGTGCGCCTTGCCGACGCTGAGTTTGCGTTTCACGCCAAGCTCGTTTTCGAGCGGCTCGATGAATGGCGCGAACACATCCATCATCAGTGCGCCGCTGCTCGCGAGAATCTCGCTGAGCGCCGGATCGATCACGGTGTTCACCACGATCGGGCGCGCGCCGGTCTGCGCGTACAAGGTCTTGATGCGCAACACCGCGGCTTCCGCATGCTCGGCACTATCGACGAACGGAATACGATAAGTATCGAACTGCACATCGTCGAATTGCGTGAGCACACTGTGGCCGATCGTCTCGGCGGTGATGCCGGTGCCGTCGGAGATGTAAAAGATGGTTCGACGCATGACGATTCCGATAGCGTAAAATGCCGCAGTCTACGCGATCCGGACAAATCTGCCGCAGATGGCCGGCGCGTGCTTGTTTCATGCCATCTAAACGCCGAAAATTGCAATTCTCAGGTTCGTTCTCGCTCGCGCGGGCCGCGCCGCACGTCTTTTCTTTTTACGATTCGGAGATTCCCCTTGAGCGACTTGGTGCTTTGGCTGGACAAACTGCGGCTTGACGATCTTGCGCAGGTGGGCGGCAAGAATTCTTCGCTTGGCGAAATGATCGGCAATCTCGCGCAACTCGGCGTGACGGTTCCGGGCGGTTTTGCGACCACCGCGCAGGCGTTCAAGGACTTCATCGAATACGAGGGATTAGCCGATCGCATCCAGCAACGGCTGTCCACACTCAATGTCGATCACGTCAGCGAGCTGACCAAGGCCGGCACCGAAATCCGCCAGTGGCTGATCGACAATCCGCTGCAACCGGCGCTGGATGCAGCGATTCGTGCTGCCTATAAAAAAATGTGCGCCGACGCTGGCGGCGAAGTCGCGGTCGCGGTGCGCTCATCGGCCACTGCCGAAGATCTGCCGGATGCCTCGTTCGCCGGCCAGCAGGAAACCTTCCTCAATGTGACGGGCGAAGATGACGTCATTCACAAAGTGAAAGAGGTGTTCGCGTCGCTGTACAACGATCGCGCCATCGCCTATCGCGTGCATCACGGTTACAAACACGAAGACGTGTTTTTGTCGGCCGGAATTCAGCTTATGGTGCGCTCGGACATCGGCGCATCGGGCGTGTTGTTTACGCTCGATACCGAATCCGGATTTCGCGATGTCGTGTTCATCACCTCGAGTTATGGCCTCGGCGAAACCGTGGTGCAAGGCGCGGTCAATCCCGACGAATTCTACGTCTACAAACCGACCTTGAAAGCCGGCAAGCCGGCAATTCTTCGCCGCCAGATCGGCTCCAAGCAGATCCGCATGGTGTATTCGAACAAAGCCGGCGAGCGCGTGCGCACCGAAGATGTGCCGACCGAACTGCGCCGCCAGTTTTCGATCAACGATGCCGATGTGCAGGAACTTGCGAAGCAGGCATTGGTGATCGAAGACCATTACGGCCGCCCGATGGATATCGAGTGGGCGAAGGATGGCAACACCGGCAAACTTTATATCGTGCAGGCACGGCCGGAAACGGTAAAGTCTCGCCTGCGCACGACCACACTGGAGCGCTTCAACCTGCTCGAACGCGGCAAGGTGCTGATCGAAGGCCGCTCGATCGGGCAGAAGATCGGTGCAGGCGTGGCGCGCGTGATTCGCTCGATCAGCGAGATGGACCGCCTCAAGTCTGGCGACGTGTTGATCGCCGACATGACCGATCCCGACTGGGAGCCGATCATGAAGCGCGCCTCTGCCATCGTCACCAATCGCGGTGGCCGCACCTGCCACGCCGCGATCATCGCGCGCGAGCTGGGCGTGCCGGCCGTGGTGGGTTGCGGCGATGCCACCGATGCGATCAAGGATGGCGATGAAGTCACCGTATCCTGCGCCGAAGGCGACACCGGATTCATCTACTCGGGCCTGCTCAAGTTCGAGCACATCGAAGCCGATCTCGAACACATGCCGCCAGCGCCGCTCAAGATCATGATGAACGTTGGCAACCCCGAGCGCGCGTTCGACTTCGCGCAATTGCCGCACGCCGGCATCGGCTTGGCGCGGCTTGAATTCGTGATCGCGCGGCAGATCGGCGTGCATCCGAAAGCGCTGATCGAATACGCTAAACAATCGCCCGAACTGAAGAAACAGATCGACGATGCGATCGTCGGTTATGCCGATCCGGTGAGTTTTTATGTCGATCGTCTGGCCGAAGGTATCGCCACGCTGACTGCCGCGTTCGCGCCGCATCCGGTGATCGTGCGCCTGTCGGATTTCAAATCCAACGAATACGCCAACCTGCTCGGCGGCAAACAATACGAGCCGCACGAGGAAAATCCGATGATCGGTTTCCGCGGCGCATCGCGTTACGTCGATCCGAGTTTCAAGGATTGTTTCGCGCTCGAATGCCGCGCGATGAAAAAAGTCCGCGACGAGATGGGCCTGACCAATGCGTGGGTGATGATCCCGTTCGTGCGCACCGTCGATGAAGCGAAAAAAGTCATCGAAGTGCTCGCCGAAAACGGCCTCGTGCGCGGCGAGAACGGCCTGAAACTCATCATGATGTGCGAGCTACCGTCGAACGCGCTGCTGGCCGATCAGTTTCTCGACATTTTCGATGGCTTCTCGATCGGCTCGAACGATCTGACCCAGCTCACGCTCGGCCTCGATCGCGATTCGGCCGTAGTCGCGCACCTGTTCGACGAGCGCAACGATGCGGTCAAGGCGTTGCTGAGCATGGCGATCAAGGCCGCGCGCGCCAAAGGAAAATACATCGGCATTTGCGGCCAGGGCCCGAGCGATCATCCCGATCTTGCCGACTGGCTGATGGATCAGGGCATCGAATCGGTGTCACTGAATCCCGATACCGTGGTCGATACGTGGCTGCGGCTGGCGCAGCGAAAAGATAAAATCGGTTAGGCATATGGAATCTTTTGATCCAACGAAACACATAGAAAATGCCAATCTCCTATGTGAAGCGGATGAATCGTGGCCATCGTTTCATGATGCCAATGTCTATACCGTCAACATCTGGCATGGTGACCTTCGACCAGAGAATGATATCTGGATCGGCCCGCAAATTGAGGTATCACTGGGGCTCTCATCGCTTGATGATGCTACGCCGACTGCTATCGTAAAACTTCGATTTAGTGACTGTGACAATATCGAGCTTGCTGGCTTCCGATATGGCGGCGCAGCGATCTGTGAATTGGGCTTTGCATTTGAAGAGCGAGGCTTTTACACAGATGGAGTTACTCCGCTCCCCCCGTATATCAACGTGACATTTTTTAACTTCGGAACTGGCTCAATACCCTTGTTGAAATTCAGGTGCTTCAAGATTACAGCTTTGACCAGATGCGTCCAACATGAACCGCCCTATGCCTAGCGTAATGCGTACCTTTGGCAATTCAAGCCGATGACATGGAGGCTAGTCGCAAGAAAATCCTCAAGCCAGCGGCGCTATAGGAGTCAGTTCCGTTGGGCAGGTCGCTGGTATCGGAGTTCGAGCTTGGTCAACAAGTGACCTAAAAATTCTTTCCAGCGGACGTGTCCACGGCACGTCGCTTGACTCAAGATTTACGCGGCTAACCAGCCTCGCGGTAAACTTGTTGCATGAAGATCAGTGAAGCGCTGCGGCTGCTGCTGGAAGACGGTTGGTTTCTTGTCGCAACACGCGGCAGCCATCGCCAATACAAGCACCCGTCCAAGCCAGGCCGGGGCACAGTTCCCGGCAAGCCGAGCAATGATTTGGCACCCGGTACACTTAATAGTATCTTCAAGCAGGCTGGCCTCAAGAGGTAATTTTATGCGCTACGCAATCGTCATCGAACAGGCTTCGGCAAACTACTCTGCTTATGTTCCCGATCTTCCGGGCTGCGTTGCCACGGGAAGCACGATCGAGGAAGTCGAGCAAGAAATCCGTGAGGCTATCGCTTTCCACCTCGATGGGCTGCGCGACGACGGTGAGCCTGTTCCTCTTCCGAGCAGCCATGTTGAGTACGTGGACATCGCCGCCTAATAACTCATCCCAGCGAACGTGCCTTTGGCACGCTGCTTAATTCAGGTGTTGGATTGCCATTGGCTATTCTCGTTTGAACATTTCTCACAATAGCAGTGCACGTAAACGAAGTTTTCTAACGGTCTGAGCGGCACGTCATATGCAGCTCGGCAGAGGTTACGAGCGTCGTTGAACAATAAATGCTGGTCGCATTTGCGTGTTCATACACCTGCATTCGCATGCAACCCTTCGCCGCTGCGCCGCATCTACCTCCCAAGACACCATGACTTTCGTCCCTGATGTACCGACGCATCGCGGCGTACAGTGGGGCGAGCACACTTGCCGATATTTCCGAGGGAACCGATGACACTGCCCCGCTCGCTTCGTCTTGTTTTTGCGCTTGCTTTTTGCGCAGCCACTCCACTCGCCGCCGCACAAACCAAACTGCTGCGCTTCCCGGATATCTGCAACGACCGCGTCGTTTTTACTTACGGCGGCGACTTGTGGACGGTGTCGGCGCAAGGCGGCACGGCGATCCGGCTCACTGCCGGGCCGGGTTTGCAGGAATCGGCGAAATTCTCGCCGGACTGCACGCAGATCGCGTTCACCGGCACTACAGCGGCGAGGATCAGGTGTATGTGATGCCGGTCAACGGCGGTGTGCCGACGCAGCTGACGTATTACCCGGCGCTCGGCCCGCTGCCGCAGCGCTGGGGTTTCGATAACCAGGTTTATGGCTGGACGCCGGATGGCGGGCGTATTCTTTTCCGCACGTACATCGACAGTTTTGAACTGAGCCAGCCGCGCCTTTTCACGGTCGACAAAAACGGCGGCATGCCCTATGCGCTGCCGATGCCGATCGCGGGCGTCGGCAAATATTCGCCGGACGGAAAGCAGCTCGTGTACTCGCCGTTGTTCCGCGATTTCCGCACATGGGATCGTTACCAGGGCGGCTGGGCGCAGGACTTGTACATCTTCGACATGGCCACGCAACAAGGCCGCAACATAACCAACAATCCGCGCACCGATCGCGATCCGGTCTGGATCGGCAACGCGATTTATTTCGTCTCGGATCGCGACGATGTACTCAACCTGTTTCGCTACGATATCGCGACCAACCAGACCACGCAGCTGACCAAGCACCGCAATTTCGATGTGCGCTGGGCCAGCGGCGATCGCAACGGCCATATCGTTTACGAACTCGGTGGCGAGCTGCGTATTTACGATACGAGCACGAATCAGGATCGCGCGATCAGCGTCCAAGTACCGACCGACGGCGTGCCGACACGCGCCGAACATATTGCCGTGGCCGATCACATCGAGCAATTTTCCCTGAGCCCGCAAGGCGAACGTGCGCTTTTTGTTGCGCGCGGCGACCTGTTCAGCGCGCCGGTGGAAAAAGGCATCACGCGCAATCTCACGCACAGCTCGGATGCGCACGAGCGCAAAGCCGTGTGGTCGGCCGATGGCAAGCATATCGGCTACGTCTCCGATGCCAGCGGCGAGGAGGCGATCTGGCTGCGCGATGCCGACGGCAACGGCACGCCGAAACAACTCACGCACGAGGTGTACGGCCGCCTGTACGCGCCACGCTTCTCGCCGGATGGCAAGCGCATTGCGTTCAGCGACAGCGCCAATCGTCTGTTCGTGGTCGATGTTGCGGGCGGCAAGGTCGAGCAGCTCGCCAAGGATCCGCTGCAGTTGCAACGCGATTATGCGTGGTCGGCGAAAGGCGGTTATCTCGCCTACACCTTGAACGAGGAAAACCAGCAGCCGTCGATCTTCGTCTGGAGCACGGCGAGCGGCAAAAGCGTGCGTGTCACCGATCCGCTGTTCGGCGAATCGAATCCCGCATTCTCGCCGGATGGAAAATTCGTGTACTTCCTCGGCGCACGCGAATGGGCGCCGCAGATCAGCGCAGTGGAATTCAACTACGCCGCCAACCGCAATATCGGCATCTATGCCCTGACCCTGCAAAAAGACGGGCCTAGCCCGTTCCCGATCCAGAACGACGAGGCCAAGGCGCACGAAGACGCGGCTGATGACGGCAAGGACAAGGACAAATCCAAAGACGAGAAAAAAGCCAAGGACGACAAGCCCGTCATCGAACGTATCGATTTCGACGGCCTCGCAGCACGGCTGACGCGCGCGCCGATCGATGCCGACAATATCCAGTCGCTTACGGTGACGAAAAAAGCCATCGTCTATTCGATCAATGACGGTTTTTATTACGGTCGTGACGGTCGTT
>JAYVTP010000132.1:0-6922 GCA_043788685.1 Pseudolysobacter sp.
GCGGTTTCGGTACTGGCGGAGCCGGCGTTGTGCAGGCCTTCGATGTACGAGGAAAGCGCCGCGATGTCATCGGCGGACAAACGCATCGCAATCGTCGGCATGATCTTGGCGTGTTCGTCGTCGCCCCAGCTCTTGCCGTCATGCCAATCCTTGAGCTTGGCAGAAATGTAATCGGCATATTGTCCGGCGAGTTGCGGATAACCCGCCGCCGGATTGCCGCGACCGTCCGGGCCGTGACAGGCCATGCAGGCCGGCGCGCCGGCGGTCTGGTCGCCGCCGCGATACAGTGCCTGACCGCGTACTTTCATCTTGTCGTCAGCCACACCCGGGATCGAATTCTTGCTCGCGAAATACGCGCCGAGATCGTGCATATCCTGATCCGACAGCGTTGCCACAAAACCCATCATCACCGGCGCTTCGCGTTTCATCGTCTTGATCAGCGTGATCTGACGCGCGATGTATTGTTCGTGCTGGCCGGCAAGTTTCGGATACTGGGCCGACGCGGAATTGCCGTCCAAGCCATGACACGCGCCGCACGTTGCCGACTTGGTTTCGCCGGCTTTCGCATCGCCCACGATCACCGTCTTGATGGCTTCTTCGGCCTGAACAGCACCGACTGCAAACACTAGCGCCAGCGCAAATACTCGCCGAAAGCTCATATACTTCACTCCAGAAAATTATAGATAACTGATCGTGCGCCAGACAGCGCATCCGCGAATGCCGCGGAAAACGTTGAAATTATATACCAGCGTCGCCGCAACGCGGTCAAACCATAGCGCTTTGCGACAGCTCTGCCTGCGAATAGACGGTCGCCCAATGGGTTGTATTAGCCGATAGCGCCGCGATCAAGATCGCGATTGACCGCGCGTCGCACGCAAGCGGTTAAACTGCCGACCACGCTGCCCGCCCCGAGTACCTCATGAAAAGCAATCCTTTCGCCCAAGCAGCCTACAGCTTGAGCGCGCACCAGCTCGAACAACTGCCGGACGACAGCGGCTTGGAGATCGCGTTTGCCGGACGCTCCAACGCTGGCAAGTCGAGTGCGATCAATGCGATTTGCGACCATGTCGGCCTCGCGCGCACCAGCAAGACGCCGGGCCGCACCCAGCAACTGGTGGTGTTCACGATGGATTCTTCGCGCCGCCTGATCGACTTGCCGGGCTACGGTTATGCCGAAGTACCGTTGAAATTGCGTGAGCACTGGCGCCTGCTGATCGACAAATACCTGCGCATTCGCGATTCGCTGCGCGGCATCGTGCTGATCATGGACGCGCGCCATCCGCTCAAGGAATTCGACCAGCAGATGCTCACGTTTTGCGCTGCGATCGACCTGCCGTGTCATTGCCTGATCACCAAGGCCGACAAACTCACTTTCAGCGAAGGCCAGAAAACCCTCGCGGCGGTAAAAAAGCAAATCACCGCGATCAGCGAACACGCCAGCGCGCAATTGTTTTCGTCGAGCAAAAAAACCGGCGTCGAAGAAGCGCGCAAACAGCTCGGTCTGTGGCTCGGTATCGAACTCTAAACGCGTCGTCGAAAGCTCACTCGCGCTGACGCGGATCGAGCCACAAGCGCAATCCATCCACGAGCACATTCCCTGCGATCACCATCGCCCCGGCGACCAGCACGACGCCAAGCACGAGTGTGTAATCGCGATTCAACGCGCCTTGCACAAAATAACGGCCGATGCCCGGAATGCCGAAGATCTGCTCGACCACGGCCGAGCCGGTGACGACCGCGATCAACGCCGGACTGAGCCAGCCGATCAACGGCAGCAACGCGGGTTTGAAGGCGTGCACAAACAATAATCGCGCCTCGCCGAAACCGCGCGATCGTGCCGCGCGCAGATAATCCGATTGCAATACCTCGATCAGGCTCGCGCGCATCAGCCGCGCGCAATACGCGAGATTCGGCAGCGCCAGCGCGATCACCGGCAACACCACATAGCGCCAGTTGCCGCTGCTGGCATTGCCGCTGGCCCAGCCGCCTGCGGGCAACCAGTGCAGGTTCACCGCGAACAATAAAATCAGCAGCGGCGCGATCACGAACTTCGGCAAGGCTTGGCTGATGCTCGCTATCGCCATGAGCAAACGATCGCTCATATGCTGATGCCGCAACGCGGCGATCGTGCCAAGCGGCACGCCGACCAGCAGCGCCAGCAGCAACGCCAGGCCGCCAGTGAGGCACGATACCGGCAAACCTTGCGCGATCAGTTCGTTGACGCTGAAATCCGGATATTGAAACGACGGCCCGAGATCGCCGTGTGCGAGTTGCGCGAGGTAATCCAGATACTGTCGCCACAGCGGTTGGTCGAGGTGATACAGCGCGGCGAGATGGGCGACGACTTCGGGCGGTGCGGATTTTTCCGCATCGAACGGTCCGCCCGGTGCGGCGTGCAGCAGCACAAAACACAAGGTCACGAGCAGCCACAAGGTCAGCGCTGCACCACACAGACGCAGTACGAGTTTGCGCATCATGGGGTTGCTGTGCCGCCAGTTTGCGGCGACCCGTTTTCGCTCAGCCAGCGCGACGCATGATGATCGAGCGGGTTCGCCGCAAAGCCTGTGATACCGGGTCGAAGCAGATGTTTCGACGTATAGAAATAGATTGGCAGCAACGCCTGATCGTGCAGCAGTTTTGCCTCGGCTTGCTGCAGCAATTCCGCTCGCTGCTGACTGATCGGCAACTGGCGCGCCGTGGTGAGGAGTGCATCGAATTCGGCGTCGTTATAACCGCTGTTGTTGAGCGCGTTGTCGCTGACAAAGCCGTCGAGAAAACTCATTGCATCGTTGTAATCGGCGATCCAACCGGCGCGGAATACCTGCGTGATCGCGCGCTGGCGACGTTCCTGCACAAACACTTTCCATTCCTGATTGCGCAGCGTCACATGCAGGCCCGGCAGCTTGCGCCACATCGCCGCAACCGCCAGCGCAAGTTTGCGATGCAGGGTCGAGGTGTTGTAGCGGATCTCGATATTCAGCGGCTTATCCAGCGAATAACCCGCATCGCGAAAACGCTGCTGCGCCAGACTTTCGCGCTGCGCTTGCGTGAGCGTGATCGCCGCCATCGATTGCGCCTCATAGCCGCGCAGGCTTGGCGGCACCAAGCCATACGCCGGCTGCTCACCGAGGCCGGTGATGTAACGCGTGAGAATGTCGCGATCAATGCTCAGCGCGAGCGCTTCGCGCAGCGCGAGATTGTTCTGCAGCGGCGCACGCACGAGATTGAAACCGAAATAGAAACTGCCGAGATACGGATCGATGTGCAAAGCATCGCCGAACTCCGCGCGCAAGGCGGATAACGATTGCGGCGGCAGCGTTTCGGTCAGGTCGATATCGCCCGCGCGAAAGCGCTTTAGCTCACTCACCGCATCTTCGGTGACGATGTAATTGATGCGCGAAAAATGCACCGAGTCGGCATCGCGGAAATGCGGATTTTTTTGCAGGCTTAGCGAGGCTTGCGGTGTCCATTCCGTCAAAATGTAAGCGCCGTTGCCGACCAGATTTCCGGGCCGCGCATGTTGCGCGCCGTAACGCGCCACCGCGGGCAGATACACCGGAAACGCCACCGGCAGCGCGAGCAGATCGAGCAGCGACGCCGGTCGATCAAGACGGATTTCAAGCCGATGTGCATCGAGTGCAATCACGCCAAGCGTCGCCGGATCGGCAATGCCGCGCATGATCTCGGCGCCGTGCGCAATCGGGCTGAGCAATTGCGCCAGCGGCGCGGCGGTTTGTGGTGTCAATGCACGTTGCAGGCTTGCTACAAAATCCTGCGCGGTCAGCGGCTCGCCGTTCGACCAGCGCGCATCCTCGCGCAACTCGAATTGCCACACACGCTCATCCGGCGAATGACTCCAGCTTTTTGCCACACCGGGCATCAACGTCCCATCGGCCGCTTCTGTCACGAGGCCTTCGTACAGATCGCGCAGGATATTGCCGCAAGCGACTTCCTGGCAGCGATGCGCATCGAGCGTCGCGGGTTCGGGTCCGTTGCCGCGCGTGAGCGTGCGCTCGCCGACATCTGCGGCGTGCGCGTTCGATAGCGCGACGACGATCAGCCACGCCAATGTCGACAAGGCATGCAGCCATCGCCGCAGACGAGTTGTTATAGTAATCGAGGGCACGCACGAAGTGTTCGGCCAAACGCGCCGGCGCGCAAGCCGTGAAGAAACTTTCGTGGCGCTCCTTTCGTTTCGTCAGCGCGGCCCCATGTGAGAGGCGAGGCGTTGTTTGGTGCAGCACCGAATGCTTCGCGCACTTGGTTTTTGCTCGTGCAGCCGCTTGAGACAAGGGGCGAACGACCTGCGCTGCAACGCGTTGGGGTAGTGGAGAAAATACTGCGTTGATCGAAGCCAACACGATCAGGCGCTTTCAGAAGTTTTCAGACGAGGTGGGTGTGTCCGGTCCCAGTGCAGAAAAAAGTATTCCGATTCACAACCGCGCCGAACTCGTCGAATACCTTGGCGGCGGTACGCGCGCGCCGGCGGATTGGCGCATCGGCACCGAGCATGAAAAATTCGGTTTCCGCCTCGATGATTTGCGTCCGCCCACCTACGAAGGTGAGCAGGGCATTCGCGCGATGCTGCAAGGCCTGACGCGTTTCGGTTGGCAACCGGTGCTTGAAGGCGACAACCTCATCGCGCTCACACGCGGCGACGGTTCGATCACGCTCGAACCCGCCGGCCAGCTCGAGCTTTCCGGCGGTCAGGTCGAAACCATCCACGACACCTGCGCCGAAGTTGGCACGCATCTGCGCGAAGTCAAAACCGTCGCCGAAGAAATCGGCCTGGGTTTTCTCGGCATGGGTTTTCAGCCAAAATGGAAACGCGAGGAAATGCCGTGGATGCCGAAAGGCCGTTACGCGATCATGCGTGCCTACATGCCCAAGCGCGGCAATCTCGGCCTCGACATGATGACGCGCACGTGCACCGTGCAAGTCAATCTGGATTTCGCCAGCGAGGCGGATATGGTCAAGAAATTCCGTGTCTCGCTCGCGCTGCAACCGATCGCCACGGCGTTGTTTGCCGACTCGCCATTTACCGAAGGCAAGCCGAATGGTTTTCTGAGTTATCGATCGCACATCTGGACCGACACCGATCCCGATCGCACCGGCATGCTCGACTTCGTGTTCCAGGACGGTTTCGGTTTCGAGCGCTACGTCGATTACCTGCTCGACGTGCCGATGTATTTCGTTTATCGCGACGGCAAATACATCGATGCCAGCGGGCAATCGTTCCGCCATTTCATGGACGGCAAACTGCCCGCGTTACCGGGCGAAAAACCGACGCTGAAAGATTGGGCCGACCACATGACCACGTCGTTCCCCGAGGTGCGCTTGAAACGCTATCTCGAAATGCGTGGTGCCGACGGCGGGCCGTGGAATCGCCTGTGCGCATTGCCCGCATTCTGGGTTGGCCTGTTGTACGACGATGCCGCACTCGATGCGGCGTGGGATCTGGTCAAGGATTTCTCGATGGTCGAGCGCAACCAATTGCGCGATGGCGTGGCCAGGCATGCGCTGAAAACGCCGTTCCGCCACGGCACGTTGCGTGATCTCGCGATCCAGGCGCTCAAGATTGCGCACGCCGGCCTGCAACGCCGCGCGCGCAAGAACAGCAAGGGTGCCGACGAAAGCAGTTTCATCGAACCGCTGATCGAATTCGCGCAAGCCAATCAAACCCCGGCAGAGCGCAAGCTGGAACTTTTCCACAAGCAATGGAAAGGCAGCGTCGATCCGGTGTTCAGCGAGTTTGCTTATTGATATCGGCGCAAGGCGATTGCCTTGCGCGAGTTCCAGTCTTAATCGTAGCGCTACGCTGAATTTGTCAGCGTAAGCATGTCACGTTGCTTATTCCACCGTGACCGATTTTGCGAGGTTGCGCGGCTGATCGACGTCGGTGCCGCGCAGTACGGCGACGTGGTAGGCGAGTAGCTGCAACGGCACCGTGAATACGATCGGTGCGATCAGTTCGCCGCAGCGCGGCACGGTGATCAGGTGATCACGATCTCGTGTTATGCCGTGCGCCACGTCCTCGTCGGCGAGCACGTAAAGTTCGGCGCCGCGCGCGCGGACTTCCTCTATATTCGACTTGAGTTTTTCCAGCAGATGATCGTTCGGGGCGACCGCGATCACCGGCATGTCTTCATCGACCAGCGCAAGCGGGCCGTGCTTGAGTTCGCCGGCGGGATACGCCTCGGCGTGGATGTAGGAAATTTCCTTGAGCTTGAGCGCACCTTCCATCGCGATCGGAAACTGCGTGCCGCGACCGAGGAAAAGTGCGTGCTGCTTGCTCACGAAATGCTGAGCCATTTGCTTGATCGCGCCGTCCAGCGTGAGCACGCCGCGCAGCGCGCCGGGCAGCGTTTCCAGTTGCTTGACGAGTGCTTCATAGCGCGCATTTTCCAGGCCGTGATGCCGACCCAGTTCCAGCGCAAGCAGCGCGAGTGCAACCAGTTGCGTAGTGAACGCCTTGGTCGAGGCGACGCCGATTTCGGGGCCGGCGCGGGTCATCAGGCTGAGCTTCGATTCGCGTACGATCGAGGATTCCGGCACGTTGCAGATCGCCAATTCGCTTACATAACCGCGTGTCTTGGCGAGTTTCAGCGCGGCCAGCGTATCGGCAGTTTCGCCGGATTGCGACACCGTGACCAGCAGGCTATCCGGCAGCACCACGCTTTGTCGGTAACGATATTCCGAAGCGATTTCGACGATGCACGGCAAGCCTGCAAATGCTTCGATCCAGTAACGCGCGATCAGCGCGGCGTGATAGCTCGAACCGCACGCGACGATCTGCACGGCACGTGTGCGCGTTAATAATTCGCGCGCGCCGACGCCGAAAATTTCGGTGAGAACATGACCGCCGCTGAGACGCCCTTCGAGCGTGTCGGCAATCGCCTGCGGCTGCTCGTGGATTTCCTTG
>JAYVTP010000133.1:0-15500 GCA_043788685.1 Pseudolysobacter sp.
GCGGTTACGCCATCACGTCCGCGCTTGGTCGTGCGCGCCGACGAAGAAGAAATTGCACCACGCGCCACTCAGGAAATGATCCGCGTTCGCGCCGATACGCTCGACACGCTGGTCAACTTCGCCGGCGAAGTATCGATCTACCGTTCGCGCCTCGAACAGCAGGTCGGCAACTTCCGCAGCAACCTGGTCGAACTTGAGCAAACCGTGAGTCGTTTGCGCGATCAGTTGCGTACCCTGGAAATGGAAACCGAGGCGCAGATCCTGTCGCGCTTCCAGCGTGAGCATGTGAGTACCGCCGAAGGTGGTTTCGATCCGCTGGAAATGGATCGTTATTCGCAATTGCAACAGACCTCGCGCGCACTCGCCGAATCCGTATCCGATCTGGTGTCGATCCAGAACTTGCTCGACGATCAGGCACGCCAGTCCGAAACCCTGCTGTTGCAGCAGTCGCGTGTCAGCTCCGAACTGCAGGAAGGCCTCATGCGCACGCGCATGGTGCCGTTCGAATCGATGGTGCCATCGCTGCGTCGAGTCCTGCGTCAGACTGCCGAAGAAACCGGCAAACGTGCACAGCTTAATGTGCGTGGTGCGCAGGGCGAAATGGATCGCAACCTGCTCGATCGCATGAAAGCGCCGTTCGAGCACATGTTGCGCAACGCGCTCGCACACGGCATTGAAACTCCCGAGGAACGCGAAGCCGCCGGCAAGCAGGGTGCGGGTTCGGTCGATATCGCGGTGAGCCGTGAGGCGACGGAAGTCTTGATCCGGGTCAGCGACGATGGCCGTGGTCTTGATCGTGTGGCGATTCGTCAACGCGCGATCGAGCGTGGCCTGCTTGCCGCAGATGCGCGGCCGAACGATAGCGAATTGTTCAGCTTTATTCTTCAGACCGGATTCTCTACCGCAAGCCAGATCACTCAGGTCGCGGGCCGCGGCGTTGGCATGGATGTGGTCAACAACGAAATCAAGCAGCTCGGTGGCTCGCTGGCGATCCAGTCCACACCGGGGCAGGGCAGCAGCTTCAGCATCCGCCTGCCGTTTACCCTCGCTGTGGCGCAGGCAATTCTCGTGCGCATCGGTGACGTTTCGTACGCAATTCCGATGTCGGCAGTACAGGGCGTGGCGCGCATCGAGAGAAAGGATTTCGACGTGCGTATCGGTCATCCCGATCCGGTATATGCGTACCTGGGTGAGAGTTTCCTGTTGTGCGAATTGTCGCAGTTGCTGGATATTTCCGGCCATCGTCCGGTCGACGAAAGCCAATATCCGTTGCTGCTTACACGCGCCGGTGAACAGCGCGCAGCGATCCGCATTGATGCGGTCATCGGCTCGCGCGAAATCGTGGTGAAGTCGGTCGGTCCGCAGATCAGCTCGGTGCCTGGCATCTTTGGCGCCACCATCATGGGCGATGGCTCGGTGGTGATGATTCTGGATCTCGCGACCTTGCTGCGTCGTCATGCTGCACGCCGCGAACTCGCGCTGAGTGAGCCCGAGTCGGTGATCCAGCCACCGCAGCAAATCGCACCAGTGACGGCGATACGCACGATTCCACTGATCATGGTGGTCGACGATTCGATCACGATGCGCAAAGTCACGTCACGCGTGTTGGAGCGCAGCGAAATGGGCGTGATCACGGCGAAGGACGGACTCGACGCGATCGACAAGATGCAGGATCAGGTACCCGATCTGATGCTGCTTGATATCGAGATGCCGCGTATGGACGGTTTCGAACTTGCCACGCACATGCGTAACGATCCCCGCCTACGCGGCGTGCCGATCATCATGATCACCTCGCGCAGCGGCGACAAGCATCGTCAACGCGCTTTGGAAATCGGTGTCGATCGATATCTCGGCAAACCTTATCAGGAAGCGGATTTGTTGTTGAACATCCGCGAAGTGCTCGGAGCAACCCGTGGTGTTTGAATCGACGCAGGTAAATGTGGGGCTGATGTATCACACCAGCCCGATGCCCGAGACAATGCGCGCAGCGCTGGCCGGGCTCGGTGTAAGCGTCACGTATGAAGGCGCAGCAAACGCATTCGATCTGGAGGCACTCAAGGCCAGTGGCGCGCGAGCGGTCGTCGTGAGCATTGATGGTGACGAAGACGATGCGTTTTCAACGATCGATCATTTGCTGGCCGATGGTTATGCACTGGTCTTCAACGAAACCGGCGTATCAGAAGCATTGGCGGGATATGACCAGGCGCGCTGGGCGCGGCATCTCGCTGCCAAGCTGCACGGCGACACCAGCGTTTTGTTGCCGATGCGCCCATTGAATGCGGAAGCCGCAGCAACTCCGTCGCTCGTGACTGCCGCTGCACACGGCGATATCAACAAAGTGATGGTTATGCCAAGCGAAGAAATACATCCTTTGCTCGATCCGATCCAGGCGTCGGCCGCGGAAGAATTGCCAACGCACAGCGATGAAGCATTCGCGGCGCTTGCGCCCGTTGAACCCGATGCCATTGCGCTTGCAGAAACGCACGAAATGCTGGATTTCCCGACCGGTGATATCGATGCTGCGCCTGTGTTGCATGAGCCGAATCACGAACCCGCCGCAACTATTATCGAGGATAATAGTTGGAATGCATTCCAGGCTGTCGACATCAACGCTGATGCTCCAACTACCGCATCGCATGCATTGACCGATGAGCTGGAAACACCGCTTTCGCTGCACGATGTCGATGATTTCGCGCACACCGCGGTCGATATCGAGCGTCAGGACAAAGCCTCGGCATTGTCATTCGCTGACAGCGATATCGAATTCGAAATTGCCGATAGCGCTGGTTCGGATAACTCCGGCGAATCCGCGCAACCGGCGCCGTTGCAAAAATCCTCGGACTGGTTCCAGGGTAAAAACGACGAGACACTTGCCGCCGAGGGAAATACTTCGCGCGTGGCCGATGATTGGGCGTTGCTGGATTTTGAAGCCGATATCGCCGTCATACCGTCGCCGCTGCCGGTCGAAACTGTCGCCACGGCGCCGGTCGAGATAAAAGAAGCTGCGGCGTTCGATTTCGGTTCGGACTGGGCGTTGACGCCGCTGGCGGTCGAAGACGAAATATCCGATGCTCCGATCAAGAATGCGATTCCACGCGTATGGGTGCTATTTGGCTCGATCGGAACGCCCGAGGCATTGCGCGAATTCCTGGCGGGTCTGCCTGAAAAACTTGCTGCGCTGCTCGTGGTCGTGGCGCCAATCGGCGCTGATTTTCAATCTGCAATGGTCGCGCAATTGAGCAAGGCTTGCGCTTTGCCGATTCGTGTCGCCGAGCACGGCGCTACAGCTGCGGCGGGTGAGGTATTGCTGCTGCCGGCGCAAGGTCGTTTGCAGGTCAAGCCGGATGGTCGTTTGCTGTTGGCGGCGGATGAAGGGGAAAGCCTCTCCATGCCCGAAGCATTGATGCGCGATCTGATCGAAAGTTTCGGCGTGCGCGCAGGAGTGATTCTTCTTTCGGGCACAGTCAATGGTGCCATCGCCGCGTGCCAGCTCGTCGCCGATAGCGGTGGCCTGATCTGGGCGCAGCAATCTGACACTTGCGTCATCAGCAGCATGGTCGACAGTGCCGACGACGCCGGGCTTGTCCAATATTCCGCACCACCGCGCCAGTTAGCCACGCGGCTGGCGGCAATCTGCGCCACTGCCGAGTAAAATCATGTCCGAAAATCAAACTCGCGAAATTCGCGGCGTACTCATCCCGGTCAGTAATGGCCGCGTATTGTTGCCGAATGCCACAGTCGCCGAAGTGATTACCTATTCGCCGCCCGAAGCGATTGCCGATGCACCGAAGTGGTTGCTTGGCCGTTTGTCATGGCGCGGCTGGCGTCTGCCGCTGTTCTCGTTTGCACAACTTGCTGGCGTCGCCAGCGAAGAAAACCTCAGCAACGCACGCGTCGTGGTGCTCAAGGCGCTCAGCAACAATCCCAAACTGCCGTTCATCGCGATGCTGGCGCAGGGGTTCCCGCGTCTGACCACGATTACCCCGGAGCTGCTGGTATCGGTCGAACAAGACGATGCCGAACCCGCTCCTGGCGTGCAGGCGCAAGTCATCATGCGCGATGAACGTGCGGTGATCCCGAACCTGTTGCAGATCGAATCACAGATCGACGCGGTGATCAACGCGGCCGCATAATTGCGGTTAGCTGCCATGATAAGGTTTCAGCAATCAGTGTTGCTTGTAGCTTGTTGCCTAGCGGGCTGCGTGTCGTCAGTGCCTCGCGACGTTTCGCCAAGCTCAACATTTGAAGGCGCAGCTTTTTGGATATACCCATCTGAGGTAGCAAAGCCGCCCTTCATATTTCGGTGGTACGGCAGTACGGCTTATGTCTCAACAGAATCAATCATCACGGCCCGCATCCTCAACATTCCCTCATGCCCGGGACTCGAAGACGGGTTAGCTCAGTTGGGCGGGTCGGTCCATCCGTTCAATCTATCATGGCTCGACAACCCCATAATCCCAACCACATTTATATCGGCCACGTTCGTTACGCCTTGAAATACGTGGCTAGTCAGTCGGTCAATGAGGTTCGTATGGAGAGCTATGATCCAACCGCGGTGCAATGGGTGTCGGCAGCGGAATCGGTCAGGAGCATCGTCTCCAAATGTCTGTTTGGCAGCTAACTACTACGCAAGCAACTATCTTGTCATATACAGTCGCGTCGATGTATGAGCTATTCAAACGATGGGCATACCGCAAGCAAAAGCTAGTTGAAATCCCCAGACAAGGCATTCAGTGCCGCGAGTATCGCCGGCCCCGCAGTTTCCGTACGCAGGATGCGCGGGCCGAGACGCAGGCCGCGAAAATTGCCGGCGCGCAGGATTGCGATATCGGTGCTGGAAAATCCGCCTTCCGGGCCGATCACGATCGCCGCACCTTGAATCTCGCCGACAACATCGCGCAGTCCGATCTCGCCTTGCGGCAACAGCGCCAGGCGCAACCTCGTGTTATCCGTCAGGCTTCCGGCCCACACCGGCAGACGCAGCGGTGCGCAGATTTCCGGCAAACGGGTGCGCCCCGATTGTGCACATGCGCTGGCGATCACCGCGCGCCAGTGTGCGATGCGACGCTCGGCGCGATCCTCATCGAGCTTCACTTCGGTGCGTTCGGTAATTACGGGAACAATCTTCGCGACGCCGAGCTCGGTCGCCTTCTGCAGAATCCAGTCCATCTTTTCGCCGCGTGCAACGGCTTGCACCAAGGTCAGTTGCAGCGGTGATTCGTTGTCGACCGCGCGTTGCTCGCTGACTTGCACCGTCACCGCGCGCTTGGTCACGCTGGTCAGTTCGGCGTCGTATTCGTTGCCGTCACCGTTGAACAGCGTGACACGATTGCCGACCTCCATGCGCAACACGCGGGCGATATGTTCGCTCGCCTGTTCGGCCAAGGCCACGCTGCTGCCTGCGAGCAGTGCTTGTTCGGTGTGGATTCGTATCTGGCGCATGCGAGGATGGTACTAGGGAACTGGGAGCGGGAAACCTGGCAAGGTCAAAAATAGCCGTCATTCCAGCGCAGGCTGGAATCCAGTTCCTGCACTCTTTCAAAAAACCTGACTGTCATTACGTTCCCACGCCTTGAAGAACTGGATTCCAGCCTGCGCTGGAATGACGAGCAAAAAGCCTGGGCTATTCCCGCTCCGTCCCGCTTCCGCTCGCGTTCCGTGTTCCAAGTTTCCGTCCCCAATCAACTAAGCAACGCGATTTCGATGCCTTCGCGCGCAACTTCGACCATCAAGTCGATCTCGTCGGGCGTGATTACATACGGCGGCATGAAATAAACGATGTTGCCGAGCGGTCGCAGAATCATGCCGCGGTTGAGTCCGTACTGATACACGCGCAAACCGCGCCGCTGCTCGGCGGGAAACACCTCACGCGTGGTTTTGTTGCGCACCAGTTCCACCGCAGCGATCATGCCGGTCTGACGCACTTCAGCAACATGCGGGTGCTCGCTTAGTGGCGCAAGCGCACGCGCAAGATGGGCGGCGAGTTCGCGGTTGCGTTCGAGCACGGGCTCATCGCGAAATATCGCGAGCGTCTCCAGCGCGGCGCGACACGCCAGTGCGTTGCCGGTGTAACTGTGCGAATGCAGAAACGCCTTGCCGGCAGAATATTCCGCATAAAATGCCTGATAGATCGTATCAGTCGTCAGCACTGCGGACAGCGCCAGAAAACCACCCGTAAGTCCTTTCGACAGACATAAAAAATCCGGCGTGATAGCGCCTTGCTCACACGCGAATAGCGTGCCGGTGCGTCCAAACCCCACGGCGATTTCATCGGCGATCAGGTGCACCTCGAATTCATCGCAGAGCTTGCGCAATCCGGTCAGATACGCCGGGTGGTACATGCGCATGCCGGCAGCGCATTGCACGAGCGGCTCGATGATTACCGCGCAGGTTTCGTGCGCGTGACGCTCGAGCGCGGCGCGCATATCAGCGAGTCTGGCGATCGAATAATCCTGCCAGCTTTGTTGCGGATCGCGCTCGTAGCAATCCGGCGACGTCACGAAAATCGGCGCGAGCAACAGCGGCGCATACGTGTCGCGATACAACGCCACATCGGTCACGGAAAGTGCGCCGAGAGTTTCGCCGTGGTAACTGCCGGTAAGCGCGATGAATCGTGTTTTTTCGCCGCGGCCGAGATTGCGCCAATAATGAAAACTCATCTTCAGCGCAACTTCGATGCCGCTCGATCCGTTATCGGCGTAGAACACGCGCGCCAGTCCGGGAGGCGCGATACGCAACAATTCCTCGGCCAGTTCGATCGCTGGCGCGTGACTGAAACCGCCGAGCATGACGTGTTCGAGTTTGTCGAGCTGATCCTTGATCGCCGCGGCGATGCGCGGGTTGGCGTGGCCGAAAATATTGGTCCACCACGAGCTCACTGCATCCAGATAACGGCGGCCGTCGTAATCGATCAGCCATGCGCCTTCGCCGCGCGCCATCGGGATCATCGGCACGCTTTCGTGATCGCGCATCTGTGTGCACGGATGCCACAGCACGGCGAGATCGCGCGCGCTCCATGTGGCGTGGTTGTCTGGCTGAGAGAGGTTGGGCATGCTCTGTTATGATCGCCGCGAGTCGCAGGCAATACAAGGTATGAGCGCCATGTCGCAAGATCAATCGAAAAATTTCCGCATGGTACGCAACCGCGGCTTCACGCTGATCGAAATTCTGGTCGTCGTGGTGATCCTCGGCATTCTCGCCGCCATTGTCGTGCCGCGCGTAATGGAGCATCCGGGTGAGGCGCGTCAGGTGCGTGCGAAAACCGATATCCAGGCCGTCGTTTCGGCGTTGAATATCTACAAGCTCGACAACTTCGTTTATCCGAGCAGCGAGCAAGGTCTGGATGCGCTCGTGCATAAACCCAGCGGCGCGCCCGAAGCGCCTAATTGGAAATCCGGCGGTTATCTCGAACGCGTGCCGAAAGATCCCTGGGGCCATCCATATTTGTACACGCATCCGGGCCAGCATGGCGATATCGATGTCTATTCGCTCGGCGCCGACGGCAAGCCCGGCGGCGAGGGTGAGGCCAAGGATGTCGGCAACTGGGAAGACTGAGGGCGGCGAATAGAGCTATCTTGGTCTTGCACGAACCCCGTCATTTAAGCGCATGATTTCCTCTCGCGACCATTTTTTTTCGCAGCAATGTGATCGCGATTTCGCGACCGGATTTACCCTGATCGAGCTGCTCGTTGTCGTTGTGATCGTTGCGGTGCTCGCAGCCGCATTGACGCTATCGATCGGCTCGGCGGGCGGCGCGCGCCAGCTCGAACACGAGGCCGAAAAATTGCAGGCGCTGCTGACCCATGCGTGCGAACAGGCCGAACTCAGCGGTCGCGAAATCGGCCTGAGTTTTGTCAAGGATGGTTACGGTTTCAGCCGCTTCGAGGGTGATCTCTGGCGTCCGCTGAAACTCGGCAACGAAGAACTGCGCCGTCGCCACTGGAGCGGAATTATCCCGAGCCTGCAACGCAACGGTACGCGCATCAGCGTACTCACCGATCTGCCGGACAAACCGCAACTCGTGTGTTTTTCGTCGGGCGAAATCACGCCTTTCGAACTCGATCTCGGCTTCGGCGAGCTTGACGTGTATTACAAACTCACCGGGCAACCGAACGGCGCGCTCATATTGGCGATGGTGAATGGCCGTGTACGTCCATAAGTCCGTCACGATGCCGCGCGCTCGCGGCTTCACCCTGCTCGAAGTGCTGATCGCATTGCTGATTCTTGCCATCGCCTTGTTCGCGCTGATACGCGCCGCCGGCAGCTCGGTGACCAATTTTGCCGAGCTGCGTGACCGCACTCTCGCTGGTTGGGTCGCTGCCAATATGCTGGCCGAAACGCGACTCAAGAACGCGTTTCCCGATCCGGGAAAAAGCGATGGCGATCTCAAATACGCCGCACGCGACTGGCGCTGGGAACTCGTCGTGCAATCGACCGAAGAGCCGCGCATTCGCCGTCTCGATATCCGCGTGTCCAGCAAGCTGCAACCGCAAACCACACTGGTGCAACTGACCGGCTTTGCTGGCCAGGATTTGAGCCCATGAAGCGTATCGCACGTGGCTTCAGCCTGATGGAATTGCTGGTCGCGCTGGTGATCTTCAGCGCGATGTCGGCGCTGGCTTACGGTGCCTTGAGCGGCGTGGCGCGCACGCGCGCCGAACTCGTGCGGCAGCAGGACGATTTTGCGCAACTCACACGCGCGGTTGCGATCTTCGAGCGTGACCTGCGCCAAGTGGCGTCGCGTCCGATTCGCGATAACTACGGCGTGCCGAAACCTGCACTGATCGGCAGCGTCGATCATATTGAATTCACGCGGCTCGGTTTCGCCAATCCGCAGGCCGAAGCGCGCTCGAATCTCGAACGTGTGCTGTACGAATTCGATGACAAGAAAATCAAGCGTGGCACTTTTGCCGTGCTCGATCGCGCGCCCGGCAGCGCGCCGCAATTGATCGATTTGCGCAGCAATGTAAAGTCGCTGCAACTGCGTTATCTCGACAACAAAGGCCGTTGGCTGGACAGCTGGCCGACACAGTACAGCACTACGTTGCAAGACCTGCCGCGCGCGATCGAGTTTCGCATTGCGACCAACGAGATGGGCGAAATTTCGCGGCTAGTCGAGATGCCGTCGAGCATGCCAGCGACGGCGCCCTCGAATGGCCCCAACGGTGGCGGCGCCACGTCGCCGCCCGTGCCGCTGCCGGCGGTGGGCGGAAAATGAAATACACATCGGCGATGATCGCGCAGCGTGGCGTCGCCTTGCTCGTCGCGCTGTTGGTCGTGGCGCTCGTCACCTTGCTGGTTGCGGGCTTGCTCGATCGCGGCGAACTCAGCGCCGCGCGCACGCGCAATTCATTGCGTGCCGCGCAGGCGACGGCATATGCGCAAGGTCTGGAAAATTACGCCGCTCACGTATTGCGTGTGGCTCAGATCGGACAACAGAACTTCGATACCAACAGCGATATCTGGGCGATTCCGCTACCGCCAACACCAGTGCCCGGCGGCACGATCTCGGCGCGTATGCGCGACATGAATGGCTGTTTCAATCTCAATAATCTGGCGAGCAACAATGCCGCCTACTCGAAATATTTCGGGCGCTTGCTGAGAGCATTGCAACTTGATCCGGCGTTGACCAATGTGATTATCGACTGGCTCAGCCCCAATCTCACTGCATCATCGGGCGGCGCAAAAGATAATTTCTATCTCGCGCAACTTTTGCCTTACCGGTCCGCCAACCGCGTCTTCGCGCATGTCTCGGAATTGCGCCTGCTCAAGGGCGTGGACAACACCGTGTATCAGGCGTTGGCGCCGTATGTTTGCGTTTTGCCCACTGGCAGTATGATCAATATCAATACGGCGACCGTGCCGATATTGCGCATGTTGTCGGATAGCATGACCGAGGATCAGGCAACACGAATCTGGAGCAATGGTCAGGCACACTTGGTCGATATCACTACGCTGCAGAACGATCTGATGACCAAGAACATCACGCTTGATGCCGATGCCACGCTACTTTTTGGCGTGCAAAGCACCTATTTCCAGGCGCGCGGCGACATCACCCTCAATGCGTTGCCGTTCACGTTTTTCAGCCTTATCGAACGTCGCAACACGGGTACTGATGCCGGCATCCGTGTGCTCGCGCGTTATCGTGGCAGCGATTGATCTTGCGCGCGCCATCCGCCAGCACGTTCGCCGACGCTGCGTCGGGCCATCCGCTGCTACAATCGCTGCACTCTAACTGGCATCTGGCCCATGGCTCAACGTTTGCTGCTGCGTCTGCAATCCGACAATCAATTCTGCTGGCTCAATCAGGCCGAGGATAGCCGTGTGCTGGCCGGTTCAAGCGCCGGTTTGCCGTCGGCGCAAGTGCTTGCAGCGGCGAGACAGATTGTCGTGCTGGTGCCCTCGGCGCAGGTGTTGCTGACCGAGACCGCGGCCGTCACGCGCCAGCGCAATCAGCTTGCACGTGCGATTCCGTACGCGCTCGAAGATCAGCTCGCGAGTCCGGTGGAAGAGTTGCATTTTGCGTTGCCCGAGCATATTGCCGGCGTACAGATCGCGGTTGCGGTGGTCGCGCGCAACGTACTGCAGGGCTGGATCGATCTGCTCGCCACGCACGGCATTCGCGCTGATGCGCTGGTGCCGGATGCGCTCGCCTTGTCGGCGACCACCGGCACATTGTTGATCGAATCGCAGCAGTCGTTATTGCGTATTGGCGCGCAGCGCGCATTGAGTTGCGACACCGCATCACTGGCGGAGTGGCTGCCTGTGATCGCGGCGGATACCAGCCCGACCATCGCGCTGGAAGTTTTCGATTTTCGCGCCGCGCCCGCGCTGGATTTCGGTGTGTCGATCGCGAATTATCACGCCCAGCAACGCGATCCGCTGCGACTGCTGGCGCAAGGTCTGGGTGCGACTTTGCCGCTGAATCTGTTGCAAGGCTCCTACGCGGCCAAACATCGCCAGGCGCCGGTGCAAAAACTCTGGCGTTGGGCGGCGATGCTCGCTGTCGCGACCGTCGTGTTGGCGCTCGCGCATGCGCTGATTGTGCAGTGGCGTTTGCAGCGTGAGGCGAACGCGATCGATCTCGCGCAACGTGCGTTGCTGCACGAAACGTTTCCGGCATTGACGCGCGACGACGATCCGCCCGGCCTCATGCACAGCGAGCTCAATCGCCTGCGCGGTGGCGCCGAGGTCGGCGGCCTGCTGCGTTTGCTCAGCCAGATCGCGCCGGTGCTCGGCAGCACCACGCGCATCACTACCAAGGGTGTCGAGTTTCGCAATGACACTTTGGAAATTTCGTTGCGCACGCCCGATGTGCCTATGCTGGACAGCTTGCGCGAGCGCCTTGCCACGCAGCCGGGTTTGAAAGTCGAAGTCACCGCCGCGAATCCGAATGAAGCCGGCGTCGATGGACGTTTGCGCATCAGCGGAGCCAAGCCATGAAGGCGTGGTGGTACGGATTGCAACAACGCGAACGGCGCATGCTGACGATTGGCGGCGTGGTGCTGACACTGCTGCTCGGCTGGGCGTTTGTCTGGTATCCGCTGACCCGTGCCCGCAGCGATTTACAGCGGCAGGTGATCGATCAACGCCAGGCCTTGGCCGCGATGCGTGCCGATGCGAGCGAGGCGCAGCGCTTGCGCGGCCTCGGCGTGCAGGGCCAAAGTTCGCGCCAGGGCAAATCTCTGCTCGCGCTAGCCGATGCGAGTGTGCGCGGCTCGGGATTGACCGGCGCACTGAAACGGGTCGAACCGCTCAGCGAAAAAAGTGTGCGCGTGAGTCTGGATACCGCATCGTTCGATGCGCTCATGAACTGGCTGGAAAGCCTCGCGCGCGACTACGGCGTGCAAGCCACGGATTTTTCCGCTGATCGCGCCGATGGCGTCGGCTTGGTGAATGTGCGCGTGACGCTGGAAGATCACTAGGCAGTTTCCAGGTAGCCATCATCCCAGCGAAGGCTGGGATCCAGTTCTTTAAAGCGACAAACAAGAGCTGGATCCCAACCTTCGCTGGGATGACGAGAAGAAGATTTCAAATTTTCATCATTCAAAAACGCCAGGCAACACACTATGAAATTCATCCGCTACCTTTTTCTTTTTGTGATTTTACTCATCATCGCCGTGGGTATTTTCGCGTGGACCTGCCCGGCTGATTTTGCCTATCCGTATGTTGCCAAGCGTCTCGGCGCGGTCAAGCTCGGCGGCTTGTCGGGCACGATTTGGGAAGGTCACGCCGACAACATGAGCGTGTTTGAAGTGCCGGTTGGCGCATTCGACTGGCATCTCGCAAAAAGTCCGCTGCTGTCGCGCGAAGTACAGGCGCGGCTTGATCTGAAAGGTGTATTCGGCACTGCCGGCGGATTTGTCACGCGCATCGAGGACGGCACGATTCTCGCGCGCGACGGCAGTTTCCACTTGCCAGTCACACTGTTTTCCAAAGTCGTGGATATCCCGAATCTGCGCCTGATCGGTGATGTCGATGGCACGATCACCGAACTGAAAATGCTCGGCAATCACGTGCAGTCGGCGAGCGGTTCGGTGCGCTGGACGCACGCCGGTGTGAGCGGTGCATCCGAGGCGCGTTTTGGCGACATCGTGATCCTGTTCGCCGCCACGGCACCCGGCGCCGTCAAGGGCACGATCAAGGACGACGGCACTGGTGCGATGGCTGTGGATGGCGAGTTCGAAATCGGCGCCGGCCACTACGATGCGGTCGCCATACTCAGCGCGCGCGACAACGATCCGCAAGTGCTCGACGCCTTGCAGCACGTCGGGCAGCGCCAGGACGATGGTTCGCAATTGCTGAAAATCCACGGCGATACCTACAAGATATTTTGACGTGGCTATCGATAATGAATTTCTCGCGCGCGCGCTGAGCGTTGCCCACGCCGCCGCCGATGCCGCCGATGTAATCATCCGTGCGCGCTTTCGTGCGCAGGATTTTGCCGTGGTGCAGAAAGCCGACCAGACACCCGTGACCGAGGCCGATCGCGAAGCTGAAACCGCGATCAAGAATGTACTGCGCGCGAGTTTCCCCGAGCACGCATTTTATGGCGAAGAAGAAGGCCACGAAGGCGAGGGCGATTACCTCTGGCTGATCGATCCGATCGATGGCACCAAGGCGTTCGTGCGCGGTTATCCGATGTTCTCGACGCAGATCGCGTTGATGTGGCGCGGCGAATTGGTGCTCGGGGTTTCCGCGGCCGGGGAATATGGCGAGCGCGCGTGGGCGGTGAAAGGTGGTGGCGCATTTCTCGACGGTCGCCGGATTTCGATCGCCGCTACGCAGCATCTTGGGCCGCTCGCGGCAATCTCGATCGGCAATGTCAAAACGCTGTCGCGCGGTCCCGGTTGGAATGTGCTCGCAAGCCTGATCCAGCGCAGCGGGCGCATTCGCGGTTACGGCGATTTCCTGCATTACCATCTGCTCGCGCAGGGTTCGATCGACCTGGTGATCGAATCCGATCTGAACATTCTCGATGTCGCCGCATTGGCGGTGATCGTGCGTGAAGCCGGCGGTGTATTCACCGACCTGGCTGGCCACGAACTCACGCTCGACACCGGCAGCGTGCTCGCCGGCACGCCAGCCTTGCATGCACTGGCTTTGCGCGAGTTCACGGACGCGCTCGGCCCGGTCTGATCGGCGCGCCATTCCGGCCCGGCTTGCGGTTACAATTGCGGCATGCAAAAGCCGCCGATCATCCATGCCATCACCCCTGCGGAAGGCAGCCACTTTCTCAAGGTCGAGATCCTCGATCTGGAGTTCTCGAATGGCGAGCGACGCATCTACGAGCGCCTGAAATCTTCCGGCAGCGGCGCGGTGATCATCGTCGCAATGCAGGATGAAAACACCGTATTGCTCGTGCGCGAATACGGCGCAGGCATTGATCGCTACGAGCTCGGCCTGCCGAAAGGTCGGCTCGATCATGGCGAAAGTATTCTCGATGGCGCCAATCGCGAACTCAAAGAAGAAGTCGGTTTCGGTGCGCGCGATCTGCGCTTGCTGACCACGCTTTCGCTATCGCCGGCGTACATGAGCAGCATGACCCACGTGGTGCTTGCGCGTGATTTGTACATCGAGCGACTGCCCGGCGACGAGCCTGAAGAACTCGAAGTCGTGCCATGGCGCATGGACGATCTGCATACGCTGGTGGCGCAGCCCGATGTCACCGAAGGGCGTTCGATCGCGGCATTGTTCATCGCGCGCGAATTCCTCGCTGGTCGTTTCCAGCCACGCGCATGAGTGGGCCGACGATCGATCTGGCCGACCTCGCAAAACACGTGTGCCGCATTGCGCGTGCGGCGGGCCAGGCGATTCTGCAAATCTATCGCAGCGATTTTGCGGTCGAGCAAAAACTCGATCGATCGCCGCTCACCGAAGCCGATCTCGCCGCGCACCACATCATCGTGGATGCGTTGCGCATGCTCACGCCGGAGCTGCCGATCTTGTCGGAAGAATCGGCGAGCCTGCCGTGGAGCGAACGGTCGTCGTGGACGCGTTACTGGCTGGTCGATCCGCTCGATGGCACACGCGAGTTCGTCAAGCGCAACGGCGAATTCACCGTTAATATCGCCTTGATCGATGCGCATAAAACCGTGCTCGGCGTGGTGTATGCGCCGGTGCTCGACGAAATGTATTTCGCGTGGACCGACGCGGGAAACGAGTCCGGTGCATTTGCCCAGCATGCCAGCGAAACCCAGCCGCGACGTTTGCACACGCGCTCCAGACCGCCGACGCTAATCGTCGCCGGCAGCCGTTCGCACGCCGATGTGCGACAGCAGGTGGCGCTTGAGAAAATCGGTGCTTTTGAACTTCAGGCGCTCGGTTCGTCGTTGAAATTTTGTCGTATTGCCGAAGCCAAAGCCGATCTGTATCTGCGCCACGGGCCGACTTCGGAATGGGACACCGCCGCCGCACAATGCGTGCTCGAACAAGCCGGCGGCGGCGTCTGCCAATTCGGTGGCGCACCGCTGCGTTATAACCGCGGCGAGTCATTGCTGAATCCGGAATTTTTCGCGTTCGGCGATCCGACCGTGCATTGGCAGGATTTCTTGCATTGATGTATTCACCGCAGCATCGACGCCATGCGGATTCTCGATCATGAAACTCGATATCGACGTGCAAACATTTCCGGCCGCCGGCCGCCTGCGCGAATTGCTCGCGATCATGCAACGCTTGCGCGCACCGCTCGGCGGCTGTCCGTGGGATGTGCAACAGACGTTCGCGACGGTGGCGCCGTTCACGATCGAAGAAGCTTACGAAGTGGTCGATGCAATCGAACGTGGCGATTTCGCCGAGCTGCGCCACGAACTCGGCGACTTGCTGTTGCAGGTTGTATTCCACGCGCGCATGGCGGAGGAAGCTGGACATTTCGATTTCTCCGACGTCACCGCGGCGATCTGCGACAAGATGTTGCGCCGCCATCCGCACGTGTTCGGCGATGCGAAAGTCGGCGACGCCGCCGCGCAAACGCGTGCATGGGAGGAACACAAACGCATCGA
>JAYVTP010000134.1:0-5242 GCA_043788685.1 Pseudolysobacter sp.
CGCGCCCTCGTCGATGTCGTCTTTGCTTTCGTCATTTCCGTTCTCCTTGCTTCGATTGAACCACTCAGCAAGGGATACGTTTTTCGGGGGCAAGGTCAACGTGTTTCCTTCGGGAATGTCACGGAGCATGAGTAGCGGTCGCAAGGCATACATCACGAAGTTGGGTAAGCCTTCGCTTGCAATCGATCTGGTGGATATTTTTGATTATGCTGAACCCAATACGGTCTGTAGCGTTGCGCGTCAAATTGAATTTCATAATCAGTGGATAAAATCTTTACGGCCATGATGAAAAGAGTCGAAGCACCACTCCTTGGGGAAATCGCTGCGGCAAAAAATAAGCCGAACGGATGGGTTTATCGCATAGCGGGCAATTTTGGACTGAATGAGAGCACTCCGCCCGAAGCTATAGTGGGCGCATGGAAGGTAGATGCCCTTGGTCGTATTGCAGGAGAATTCATCATGAATAAGAACTATGATTCGGTTCGATGGCCCGCTCGCACTGAATTCCTAACTGGAACCTGAGGGTCAGAACCTGAGGGTCAACTCTTGGGAGCCTCTTGAAACCCCCTCTGCCTCAACAACCTGATAAAATGTTGATATTCAACAAGATGAATGTCAATTCCGATGACGACAAGCCTGTTTTCCGCCGACGAACGTACGCGCACCCTGGATCGGATCGGTGATCCGCTGGGGATGCTGAGCCAGCAGGTGGATTTCATGGCGATTGCCGAGGCGGTGCAGGCCTTGTTGCCGGTGGTGGACTATTCCAGGGGCGGGAGGCCGCCGTATCCGGTAGTCCTGATGGTCAAGTTGCTGGTGCTCAAGCAGCTGTACGGGCTGTCGGACGATCAGGTGGAATATCAGGCGCTGGATCGGGCGACATTCCAGCGCTTCCTCGGCGTGGAATCGGCGCGCCGGATTCCGGATGCGAAGACGTTCTGGGCGTTCCAGCAGACGCTGATGAAGGCCGGTGGTGCCGAGGCGATTGCCCAGGCGGTGCAGGTGCAATTGGCGCAGGCCGGTTATCTGGCGCGCAACGGCCAGTTGATCGATGCGAGCATCGTTCGCGCGCCGGTGCAGCACTTCACCCGGGCCGAGAAGGAAGTGATCGAGCCTGGCGAGGTTCCCCAGGACTGGTCGCCCGCCAAGCGGGCGCAGAAGGATCTGGATGCACGCTGGACGAAGAAGCACGGCAAGAGCTATTTCGGCTACAAGGCCCATGTCAACGCCGACGTACGCTACAAGCGGGTGCGCACGCATGCGGTCACTGATGCCTCCGTGCACGACACCCACCACTTCGAGAATCTGCTCGACCCGAACAATACCTCGCGTCAGGTCAGCGCGGACAAGGGCTATGTCGACGCGGCGCGCGAGGAGCGCCTGACCGCAGTAGGCTGGCGCATCAAGGTGCAGCGCAAAGCCAAGCGTGGCAAGCCGTTGGGCAAGCGCCAGCAAGCGCGCAATACGACGATCGCGCGGGTACGCGCGCGGGTGGAACACGTCTTCGCCGGCGTGCATCAGATGGGTGGGCAGCTCATTCGCACCATCGGCATCGCCAGAGCGCGGTTTCAGATCACGACCACGCTGGCTGTGTACAACCTCAAGCGCTTGGTCAGCCTGCGCAAGTGCGGGGTTGTGCCGTTCTGAGGAGGAAATTGCGCCCGGAATTCGGAAACAACGCAGGTAGCCGCAGGAAAAAACAGGAATCGGCAATCAGGCTCGCTCCCAGCGGTCACGGAATGCCTATGCCAGCGGGCCCAATCTGGAAAGTGGGAATTGAGAGGTTCCCAGAGAATCCTCATCATCGGCTCCGGCGGTGCCGGCAAATCGACCTTCGCGATGCGCTGGGCAGAGCGCACTAAACTGCCGCTGGTTCACCTTGATGCACTTTACTGGCGCGAGGGCTGGATCGAACCGGCGAAAGCGGAATGGGCGGCGCGAGTCGAACAATTGATTGCGGCCGAGCGGTGGATCATGGATGGCAATTTCGGCGGCACGCTGGAACGTCGACTCGCGGCGTGCGACACCGTGATTTTTCTCGACCGGTCGCGGTGGCTATGTCTGTGGCGTGTGCTGCGCCGACGTATTCGCTACCGTGATAAAACACGCCCAGCAATGGCAGCAGGATGCCACGAGCGGCTTTCGTTGCGATTCATCGGCTGGATTCTCGGTTACCCCGAGAAACATCGACCGATGATCCTGCAACGCCTTGCCGCGTTGCGTCCTGAGCAACGTGCATTTATCTTGCGCACGCCAGATGCGGTCGAGAATTTTCTCGGCTCGATTTGATGCGTGTCACCGCCTGCCGTTTTATATGTCTTGGCTGATGTTGTGGAAGCGACAGTAGCCGTTGCGATAGAGCAGCCTGTTCGCAATTATTCGAAGCGGCCAGCAAATATTCGGTCGTACACATAACCCGCTTCGTATTCGTGTGCGCCGATGTCGATGCCGGATCCAACCGGGCGCGGCACGATGATATCGAAGTCGTTGCTCAGCAGCGTTGATACCGCACTCGAGCCGACGTCAATCGCGGCGCTGGATGGCTGCAGATAGAAATCAGCGCTGCTGACGCTGATGAAAAGCGGGTTGCCGGTGACGGGATGTGCATCAAAGGTATAGCCGCCTATACCGCCAAACCAAAGATTCTTGTTGATCGTGCCGATGCCCGCCGCGATACCGACGCTGCCATCGGTATAAGCCATGCCGCTGGCCGGCCAGACGATATTGTTTTGCATATCGAGGGCATCGCTCGGCAGGTTCCAGTCATTGGTGATTGCGCCATAGTTGCTGCTGCCGCTGGTATCGGCGTTGAAGAACGTGTTGTTGTAGATCTTCGCGCCATGCAGGGTGTTGGTATTGAAACGCAGGCTCGCAAAGGTCGTGTTGTAGACGACATTGTTGCAGAGCTTGATGTTGTTCTGCGAGCCATCGGCGATATTGATGCCGTGCTTGGAAATATCGTGCACGAGGTTGTGATGGAAGTTGACATTATTGCCGTAGTCGCTGCCGTTGCCGCCGTTGACAAAAATCTGCATGCCGTTGCCGCCGCTGACATGCTCGATGGTGTTGTAGGCAATCTCATATGAGCCATCGCCATCAATGTAGATGCCGTGATTTTCCTGCGCAACGCCGCCGCCAATATCGTGGATGTGATTACCGACCCAGAACGAATTGGTACCGTTGCCGTTGATACCGGCGGCGCGCGCGTTATTGGTCGCAGTCGCTGCGGTTAGCTCGTTGTTGACGATGCGCCAATGATCGCCATTGATCTGCACGGCAATCGCGCCGGCGTTACCGCCGGACTCGATGCGCAGATCGGCGATCGTGATCCACAATCCGCCGTCGTAGCTGGTGGTATCGACGCCGGAAATCGCGCCTTTCAATGTGGCGTTGTCGATCATGTCGATGAAAGCATTTTCGCCCGGATACGCCATCAGCGTGAACGGCCCGGTGCCCGCAACGCCGGTCGGCGCGGTCCCATGCTTGCCGTAGAACTTGGTGAAATACGTATCGTTGCCCAGATCGGTCCATGCCGTCCCAGTGCCGCGCATCACGACAATATCGCCACGCGCCATCGCACCGTAAGCCGCCTTGGTGATGTCCGAAACCTGCACATGCCGATACGGATGCGCGATATCGCCGGGCACCGCCGTCGTATCGCTACCAAGCACATTGTCGACAAACAGCAAGCGCCCCGGGTTCACCATGAAGGCCTGATCGACATTCGAGCTGATGCCGTTGACCAGCACCTGCACCGGCAACAACGTGCCGGGCGTCGGATTGCCGAGCGCCCCGATCTGTACGCTGATCTGTTGAACATCGGCGCGGCCTTTTGCCGGGCCGAGATAACGATAGTTGTCGACTTCAACGCCGCCGATCTTGACCTTGATACGACTGCCGAGTCCGCCGCTGCCGAAATTCTTGCCGAAGATCGACAGATACGCGCCGTGGTTATTTTCACCGCCCGAGTTCGGCCCCGAGGCGATATCCGTATACATCACCACCGGCAAATCCGACGGCAAAGCGGCAGCGTCACGCAACAATAAAAATGCAGCGGTAGCGACTGTGGCCAGCAGCAGAACAGATCGGATCGACATGCAAAAAACCTCGTGATCGTGGTGCGCAAATATGACGAAATCGAAATCGTCGGCGAGCGGCTCGCGGTGCGACGGTCGCGACATGCACGATATCGAATCGGCGTTTGATTGAGCGTCGCGGCAGTCGATTCTTATTCCTCGCGATCAACATCGTGTATTAATTCGCCGACTCACATTTCTTGAAAACGTATTTGGTCTGGCCGCCATCCAGATGCAGTTCACTGTGATCAGTATTAACGCGCAGTCGCAGACCGATCCACGGCGGGCTGATCAGCACCACGAATCGATTTTCATCCGCCTGTATTTCGCTGCCGAGGCTGCTGCCCCAGCCATCAAACTCGGCCCAATACCCCGCCTCACGCCGACTGATTTCGACGTTGCCCAATTCATCGGAGTGATAGCGCCCCGACAGATTGTTGACCCAGCGACACGAACCGGGATCGATCTTTACCCGACTGCGCACGCTCGTCTCAGCATCCTGTATGGCCTTCATCGCAGCGGCGATCATCTGCGCCGAAGTCGGCTTGGCGTCAAACAATATCTCGATGATCTTCTGCCGTAAAGCCGCGAGAAAAACATGTGCGCCGCGCAGATTGCTCAGCACCACCACGCCGATTTGTTTGGCCGGCAGAAAGTACATATCGGAACTGAAACCCGACGTGCCACCGCCGTGGCCAATCACCTCCAGACCTTGCTCATCGGCGCAAATCAGGCCTAGACCGTAGCTGGTATTGCCGTCGATTTTTATACCTCCGCGCCAACGCTGTTGCAGTGCATTTGTGGTGAGCAATGCAGTATCGTCAGGCGCGATACCGTCATTCAATTCAAGTTGCAGGTAGCGGGCCATGTCCAGCGCGGTGGACCAGATCGCGCCCGCAGGCGCGACGGCGTCGGCGAATTTTTCCATGTTCGGATCGATCAGCGCGGTATGACCGTCGAAGTCGATTGCATGTGGTGCGGCAGAATTCGCCCAGTCCTGCGTTTTATGCACGGTCGTATTGCTCATCTGCAACGGGTCGAACACCCATTGCTGCATTGCCAGTACGTAGGCCGAATCGAGCGAACCCTCGCGCGCGAAACTGCGCGCTGCGGCATAACCGCCGGCTGCCACCAGATAATTCGAGTATTGAAAAACCTCGCCGAAA
>JAYVTP010000135.1:0-6954 GCA_043788685.1 Pseudolysobacter sp.
CGCGCCCTCGTCGATGTCGTCTTTGCTTTCGTCATTTCCGTTCTCCTTGCTTCGATTGAACCACTCAGCAAGGGATACGTTTTTCGGGGGCAAGGTCAAACTGCTGTATTCGCTCTACGGTAGCACCTATGCGGCCGTGGGTACCATGCAACGCATCAGCAACGGTTGGCGCTACTCCGGCTTCGCCCCGCCGCTAAACCAAAGCTTCTATCTGCGTACACGCGGACAGATCAGCTCAGGTCGATTGAACGGATCGGGCGGCCTGATCGAGAGCACGCTGCAGGTTTATCTGAACGGCAACGACGGCATTTTTGCCAACGGTTTCAACTAAGCTAAAGGACGGGTGAACGCACAGGCACGTTAACGCAAATCGGCAAACCTCAGATGCCTGTGAGTCGGAAACCCAAGAGCAATTTTCGGCGAGCCGCGAATGCGCGCGTTTATCTGATCGCGTAACTCATCGCGATGCCGACGAATAGCGCCAACCCGACCCAGTTGTTGTTGCGAAACGCCACGAAGCAGACGTCGCGCTCACGCGTGCGCGTGAGCCACTGCTGATACACGAACAAACCCGCAGCAATGCCCATCGCCGCGTAGTACGGCCAATGCAGATGTGCGCGCGCACCCACCATCAGCATGCTGCCGAGAAACGTCACCATGAGGATGCCGAGAATGGCGCGATCGGCATCGCCGAACAGAATCGCGGTGGACTTTGCGCCAACGCGAATATCGTCGTCGCGATCGACCATCGCGTACTGCGTATCGTAAATCGTCGACCACACCACGTTCGCCAGAAACAGCAACCAGCACACCGGCGGCAAGCTGTCGCTCACCGCCGCGAACGCCATCGGCACCGACCAGCCGAACGCCGCGCCGAGATACACCTGCGGCAAGTTGGTAAACCGTTTCATGAACGGATAACTCGCCGCGAGCGCCGCCCCGACCAGCGAGAGTTTGATAGTCAACGTATTGGTGAACAGCACGAGCACAAACGCGAGCGTGATCAGCACCGCGAAAACAGTCAGCGCCTCACGCGGCGTGACCTTGCCTGAAGCGATCGGACGATCCATCGTGCGCTTCACTTCGGGATCGAGTTTGCGATCGGCGTAATCGTTGATCACACAACCCGCCGAGCGCATCAGGAACACGCCGAGGGTAAAAATGATCAGCGCCGACCACGGCGGAAAATCACCGGCGGCAAGCCACAACGCCCACCATGTCGGCCACAACAACAGCGCCGCGCCGGTAGGTTTATGCAGCCGCGCGAGTTTTGCATACTGCGTGAGCCGCTCGCGCAGATGCGCCCAGTCGACCGCATTCCAGCGCTGTGCCAAGGCGCGCCAGACCGAGCCAAACTGCGCCAATAATATCGATGCGGATGCGGCCAAGCGCGCGAGCACGGCATTTTCGTTCGTCGTCGGCACTGAATTGCCGCGCGGTTTCGGCGTTGCCGTTTTAGTGTGGGTGCGCGGCGGCGTTTTCGTCGAAGCCATACGCGGCTTTGCAGCTTCGGGCGATTTCACCGCAGCACGCGGTCGCGGTTTGAGTGGTGGCTGATCCGACATGCGCTGAGTTTACCCGCGGGGCCTTGTGCTGTCGCATACCTCCGGTTGTCGGCAGCGCCATGCCGTCTGTCGTGCGTCCGCACAAAATCGGGGAAATCGCCGTTCGTTATCAGGCCGACAGGGCGTTGAATGGGAGACAGCGCCATGGCACCGATCGAAATATCGCTGCGCGAGCGCCTTCGCCAGGGAGAGTAATTTCATGTCAGTCACGCACCGTTTGTTCGTCGCAGTATTTTTTTTCGTGAGCGCCGCCGCGACCGCATCACCACCGATCGTGCCGCATCCGATCCTGTTCGTGACCCAGGTGCCGACCGGTTACGACTTCGTCACGATGAATGTTTCTTCGCCGTTCGCGAATCATCTGCCAACCACACTTGCCGCACCGCGCGGCGGCGATCTGGTGCTGATGTCGACCAGCGGCGTGCTGCGTTTTCTGACCCAGGAAGCCGGTTACGGCAACTTCGTCAGCGGCACTGCGATGACCGGCAATCAGGCGATTGCGGTGCGCGATCCGGCCATATCGTTTGATGCGAGCAAGGCGATTTTCAGCATGGTCGTCGGCGCACCGGCAAGCGTGGGCGGTGCCGAAAACTATAGCTGGCAACTTTACGAGATCACCAATCTGCAACAAGTGATCGCCGGACAAATACCGATCGTGCAGAAGGTGTCGAATCAACCCGCGCCGCCGCTCAACAATATCCAGCCGAATTATCTGAGTGACGGCAGTATCGTGTTTGTCGGCGATCGACCACGCAACGGCGCGCTGGCGCTGTATCCGATCTACGACGAATATCGCGCGCAACCGGCGAACAGCGGATTGTGGCGTCTCGATGCCACCAGCGGTGCGCTCGGCCTGATCGAAAATACGCCGTCAGGATCGTTCAATCCGTTCGTCGACAGTTTTGGTCGGCTGGTGTTTTCGCGCTGGGATCACATGAATCAGGACATCAACAACGATCCAAGCGCACCCACCGGACTCACGCCGTTCGATTACAGCTCCGAGGCCGCGAACGCGACGACCACAGGCGCGACCGAGCTCTATCCCGAGCCGATCAAGCATGTCACCGGCGGCGTGTTGAACGGCTTCGAGATCAACCAGTTTTTCCCATGGGCGGTGAATCAGGACGGCAGCAACGAGGAAATTCTCAATCATCTGGGCCGGCATGAGCTCAAGCAAAGTTTCAGCCGTAATTACACCAACGATGCCAACCTGATCGATTTCAACGCCGCGACATCGGGCCGCATCAATCAAAAATCGATCAACAATCTTTTCCAGATCCGCGAAGATCCGACCACACCCGGGCGTTATTTCGGCGTGGACGGCTCCGAATTCCAGATGCACCGCTCGGGCCAGATCGTGGCACTCAATTCACCGGCATCAATGAATCCCAACGCGGTGACGGTCACTTACGTCACCGACCCGCAGACCAGCACCTATCTTTTTACCGGCGCATCGTATCCGTACAACATCGGCCATTTTCGCGATCCGCTGCCGATGAGCGACGGCACTTTGATAGCCGCCTTTGCCAATATTCCGGGCGGCGAAAACAATATCGGCCCGTTACCGTTGCCGCCAAGCAACTATCAATTCCACTTGTATACTTTGACTGCGATCAGCCAGAACAGCGCGACCGAATACGTGCCGTCGGCGAATCCGCTGATCGCCGGTGGCATCAGCAAAACCGGCCTCAAATACAACTACGCATCGAACATCAGCGGACAAGCCAGCGGCACCGTGAACTACAGCGGAGCGTTGTGGGAACTGCAACCGGTCGAGGTCGTTACGCGTGCCACGCCACCGCAGACGGCGCAGGCGCCGATCAGCGGCACGCCCGAACAAACCGTGTTCGACAACTTCAATCAGAGTCATCCGAACAGTGGTGTCAGCGTGGCGCAGATGCAGCAGTTTTTGCAGAACCAGAATCTCGCGCTGGTGGTGATTCGCAACGCCACCTCGCGCGATCGCGCCGACCAGCAGCAACCGTACAATCTCAGCGTGCCGAGTGGTGCGCAGACGATCAGCAATCTTCTGAACTATTCTGACCCGCCGTTATATTGCATTGATCGTATGCAGTTTTTCGAGGCCGACCAGGTGCGCGGCCTGTATCCAAGCACCGGCACGATCGCGAATGCACTGCCCGGTCGCCGCCCGATTGCGAGGCCGCTGAACGATACGCACGCGCTGCAGTTCAACATGCCGGGCGACATGACGGTGCCGGGCAGCCAGTTCATCGCCGCGGACGGATCAGTTGCGCTATTCGTGCCCGCGCAACGACCGATGGCGTGGCAATCGCTGGCGCCATCGACCAGTTGCGGTTCGTCGACGTTACCGCCCAGCGCGACCGTGGTGCGCGAGCGTTACTGGATCGAATTCCAGCCCGGCGAAATCCGCGCTTGCAACAGTTGCCACGGTATCAACCAGACCAATCAGACTGGCAATCCCGCACCGGCCAATCCACCGCAGGCGCTGACCGATTTGCTGGTGTGGTGGAAATTGCATGGCGATGAAATTTTCTACGACGGTTTTGGACCGTAGTTCCAATCGTGTCTCGCGGTCGACACGGCGTGGCGTTATGCTCGCGCCGGTCGTTCCGAGATTAAGTCATGCCATGAAAAATCCGCTGCCGTCGCGTTATTTTGCGTTTGCTTTTTGCGTGCTGGTTTTGCTGCTGTCGCTGAGCCTGCTGTCGTTCGGCATCGGCTGGTGGATCGTTGCAGCGATCAGCGCGGCGTTGGTGATTGTCGGCATCTGGGATATCGGCCAGCACCACACCACGTTGCGCCGCAACTATCCGCTGCTCGCGCATTTTCGCTATTTTTTCGAGGCGATCCGGCCCGAGATTCGGCAGTATCTGGTCGAGTCGGATACCGACGAAGTGCCGTACTCGCGCGCGCAACGTTCGATCGTTTATCAGCGTGCGAAGAATGCGCTGGACCTGCGTCCGTTCGGCACCGAGCTCGACGTGTACCAGCCGCAATACGAGTGGATCAACCATTCGCTCGCGCCGGCGAAAATCGTCGACCATAATTTTCGCGTGCCGATTGGCGGCAAGGATTGCACGCAGCCATATGCGGCGAGTGTGTTCAATATCTCGGCGATGAGTTTCGGCGCGTTGTCGGCGAATGCGATCCGCGCGCTCAACGAAGGCGCGCGCCGCGGCGGCTTCTATCACGACACCGGTGAAGGTTCGATCTCGCAATATCACCGCGAAAACGGCGGCGACCTGTGCTGGGAAATCGGCTCGGGATATTTTGGTTGTCGCAACGACGACGGCAGTTTCAGCGAAGAAAATTTCACCGCCAACGCCGTCTCGGCGCAAGTGAAAATGATCGAGATCAAGCTCAGCCAAGGCGCCAAGCCCGGCCACGGCGGCGTGTTGCCGGCGGCGAAAGTGTCGCCGGAAATCGCCGCGGCGCGCGGCGTGAAAATCGGCGTCGATTGTGTATCGCCGGCAGCGCACAGCGCGTTCCACACGCCGGAAGAATTGCTGCGTTTCGTCGCGAGACTGCGGGTTTTGTCCGGCGGCAAACCGACCGGATTCAAGCTCGCGATCGGCCATCCGTGGGAGTGGTTCGGCATCGCCAAGGCGATGCTGAGCACGGGCGTGTTGCCGGATTTCATCGTCGTCGACGGCGGCGAAGGTGGCACCGGCGCGGCACCGATGGAGTTCACCGATCACGTCGGCGCGCCGCTGCGCGAAGCCTTGCTGCTGGTACACAACACGCTGGTCGGTATCGGCCTGCGCGAGCAGATCCGGATCGGCGCGAGCGGCAAGATCACCAGCGCATTCGATATCGCACGCACGCTGGCGCTCGGTGCCGACTGGTGCAATGCGGCGCGCGGATTCATGTTCGCGCTCGGCTGCATTCAATCGCAGAACTGCCACACCGATCGCTGCCCGACCGGCGTGGCGACGCAGGACGCCGCACGCCAGCGCGCGCTGGTCGTGCCGGACAAGGCCGATCGCGTGAGGAATTTTCACGAGAACACGCTTAAGGCGCTGAAGGAACTGATCGCAGCATCGGGCCTGAATCATCCGAGCGAGATCGGCCCCGAGCACGTGATCCGTCGCGTCTCGCCGACCGAGATCCGCGCGCTCGCCGCGCTGTACAATTTTCTCGAACCGGGCGAGCTGATCAACGGCGTACCGGATCACGCGGTGTTCAAGAAATTCTGGCAGGTGGCGCGCTCCGATACGTTCGCGCCGCCGGCGGATGTGCTGGCTTTGCGGCTGGTCAAGGCGCGCTAAGTTCGCCTTGCGCACTGTTTGCGCTGGCTGGTATTCGCGATGATTATTCGCTGAGCTGCGCCAGCCACGCGGCGATTGCCTTGGCACTGGCATCGTCCATGTTCTGCGCCACGCCGCGCATGATCCGCGCGTTCGACGTGTCGTGGATCTTGTCGTCGCGATAACTCGCCAGACGCGCGGCGATGTAGTCGGCGTGTTGTCCGCGCAGCACGGGAAAGAGTCGATAGAACGCGGCGCGATCGGCTAACGCATGGCCGTCGGCGCGCAGGCCATGACAACCTTGGCACGGCGGAATTCCACGCGCCGCATCGCCATCGCGAAACAGCCGCTCGCCGTCGGTCGCGAGCCGGGCATCGACCGTCGCCGGCACGGTCGGGTGACGCGCAGCGGCGGAAAAATACGCGGCGATATTGCGCAGGTCGGTGTCACTCAGATCCTTCACTTGCGGCGTCATCGGCGAGGCTGGATCAGCGCGGCGCTGGAAGCCCCGCAGCGCTTGATAAATGTATTCGGCGCGCTGTCCGGCCAGCACCGGAAACTGCGACACGACCGCGTTGCCTTGCGCGCCGTGGCACGCGCTGCAGATCGCAACCTTGGCCTCACCCGCAGCAGCATCGCCGTGAATCGCGGTGGTCTGCCGCAGGTCGACAAAGCCCGCCGCCGCGTATGCCGCGAATGCCGGCAACGCCGCCGCCAGGACCAGAAGCGCAACGAAATTCGGACGCGGATTCATCGTCGTTTTCATAACCGGATATTCAGCAGCAAGCCGATCAGATTGGCGCCGTAGCCTTGCGGTCCGCCATCGCTGTAGACACGATGGTCGTAGACCAGGCCTTGATCGAAACCGAGGTAATGCCAGTCGCCGATCGCGCCGCGTTCGTAGTAGTCGTAGATGCGCAACGAGACGCGATTCATCAGTGGAATCGTCGCGCCGACGGTGATCGAATTGACGCGATACGACATCGCCGGAAACGCGTCGCCGGGCACGAGTCCGTCGCTGAAATAGGCGAGCGCGGCGGGCGTGTTGAAACGATAATTGCTCAGGCCGCGCGAGTTCAGATAATTCCAGTTCGCATCGAAACGCACGCGACCGATCTGATGATTCAGGGTGATGCCGAGGTTGCTGTTTTTTTGCCGAT
>JAYVTP010000136.1:0-1998 GCA_043788685.1 Pseudolysobacter sp.
GTCGCTGTGAATTATGGCAATCTGTTGCAGGAAATGGGCGAGGAGACTGCCGCGCTGGAACATTATCGTCAGGCGCTGGCTGCTTTCGAGGGTGGAAAAAACACGCATGCACCGGCAGTCGTGTTGGCGAACATGGGCAACACCGAATTTCGACTGGGCCATTACGAAGATGCCATCGTCGATTTCCAGCGCGCACTCTTGTTGCGCGAACAAGCCGACGGCAAGGACAGCCCCGGTTTGAGTTACGCACTGGAAGGGCTGGGGGATGCGGCGCTCGCGCTCAAGCGCTATGCCGAGGCCGAGGCATATTTCAGGCGCGGCTTGCTGGTACGCGGGCGCGCGCTGCCGGTGAACCATCCGACTACGGCGCCCTTGAGTTTTGGCCTGGCGCTGGCTTTTTGGGGGCAAGGCAAAATCGATGAAGCGTTTCAGTACGCACGATTGACCGCTGAGGGTCAGCAGGCCTTGCAGGCGAGCTTCGTCACCGATTTTTCCGAACGCCAGAGTGTGGCCTATCGCGATCTGCTGGTGCCCGCGACCGCACTCACGGTATCGCTGGCAGCCAAACGTGGAGACGATGAAAGCATCGCCACAGCATGGCATCTGGTCATGGTCGAGCGCGGTTTGCTGGCACGTTCGCAGGCACTGCGGTTGGCCGCTGCGCGCTCACTGCACGATCCCGCATTGGCGCAAAAATGGAGTGCGTGGCAAAACGCCAATACCGCGCTCGCGCAAGCATGGTTGCAAACCAGTGTCAGCAGCGAACAACTTGCTGTGCTGCGCCAGCAGGTCGAAACTGCCGAGCGTGATTTATGGGACAAGGCCGGTCGCCATGCCGTGCCAGATGTGCATGCGACGCCCGCCATTGCCGATCTCGCACACGCATTGCCCATGGATGGACTGTTGATCGCATTCACCGAAGGCGTCGCTGATACTCCCGCGCGCATTCTGGTTGCGGGTAACAAGTCGGTACCCGAAGACTGGTATGCGTTTTCGCTCGCGGCCAATGCCCCACCGCAGCTGCGTCGTATTGGTGTGATCGATGCAATATCGGCGCAGGTGCGAGCCTGGTACGGCGAGCTGCGCAATCCCCATTCCGATCTCGCGCAACTGCGCCGAAGCGGTTTGACCTTGCGCGAGCAACTGGTTGATCCGTTTATTTCTGCAGACCAGAAACGCAGTATGTTTGTTGTTCCCGAAGGCGAATTGTTCCGCGTCAGTTTTGCCGCGCTGCCGGGAATCACGACCGGCTATCTGATTGAAAGCGGCGTGCGTCTGCACACCTTGGCGCATGAAAGCGACCTGCTGTTGCCGGCCAGCGCCAATACCTCTGCGACAACCTTGCTCGCAGGCGCACCGGATTTTCTCACGCTTGCCGCAACCAGCGAAACCAGCCAACGCCAGCTTTGTGCGCGCGCTTCGCAACAAGGTTTCGCGGCGATTCCGAATGCTGCACGTGAGCTCGACAACCTGAAGTCGTTGTTGTCCGCATCCGGTTCGGCATCACGCATTACCTTGATCGCAGGTGCCGCCGCTACCAAGGAAAATGTGCTGGCGGCACTGCCCGGCGCGAATGTGATCCACCTCGCCACGCACGGTTTCAGTCTGGATGAAAGTTGCAGCGATGAACCTTCAGCGCGCGGCGTTACCTTGGCGCATTCGGCGAAGGATGTCGCGATCACGGCCAACAGTTCGGCACTCTCGGGGCTGGCTTTCAGTGGCGCGAAGGTCAGCGAACAACAGGGCCCGGTCGGCGTGCTCAGCGCCGGCGAACTCGGCACGCTGGATCTTTCGCATGTCGACTGGATCGCCTTGTCGGCGTGTGATTCCGGTCTCGGGCCGATCAGTCGTAATGAAGGTGTGTTCGGCATGCGTCGCGCATTGCGACTGGCCGGCGCGCGCACGGTGGTGATGAGCCTGTGGCAAGTCGATGATGCGTCTACCGCCGATTTGATGCAGGCACTTTATCGTGCGCGTTTTGTCGAGCATCACGATGTG
>JAYVTP010000137.1:0-5066 GCA_043788685.1 Pseudolysobacter sp.
CCGGACGATGAACTGCGTACGCAACTCGTGCCGCTGAACAAGAAATATCCGATTGCCGAACTTATGGCTGCGTGCCAGCGTTATGCGGCGCGCAAGGCCAAGACCCAGATCACGTTTGAATACACCTTGATGAAAGGTATCAACGACAAACCGGAGCAAGCCCGCGCGCTGGTCAAGCTGCTGCGTCGCGTGCCATCCAAATTGAACCTGATTCCGTTCAACCCCTTTCCCGGAACCAAGTACGAACGTTCAGAGCCGATGGTCATTGCCATGTTCCAGAAAATTGTCATGGATGGCGGTTTGATCGCGACCGTGCGCCGCACGCGTGGCGATGATATCGACGCCGCCTGCGGTCAGCTCGTCGGCAAGGTGATGGATCGCACGCGTCGCCAAGCGGACTTTCGCCGTCGTATCGAAGCGGAAGTGCATGTCACTCCATAGCTTCCATCTCATTCGCGCCGCTGCGTTGGCGCTGTGTGTGCTGTTGACCGGTTGCGACGCGAGCACTGGCGGACATGTCAAGAGTTCCGACATGCATGAAGCCGCCAAGGACAACACCGATCTCGGCCAGCGTTACATGCAGCAGGGCAAGCTCGATGTAGCGATGGAAAAGTTACTGAAGGCGTTGCAGTACGATCCCGCCTACGCCGACGCGCACACCGTGATTGCGGTTTTGTATGAGCGCATCGGCAACATCGCCGAGGCCGAGAATCACTACCGGCGCGCTGCGGAGCTGACCCCCAAGAATGGTGCTTCCAACCATAATTATGGAGTGTTCCTGTGCAAGGCCGCGAAATATGATCAGGCCGAACAATATTTTCAGCGCGCGATCGCCGACCCTTTCTACAACACGCCCGCACTCGCCTACACCAATGCCGGTATCTGCATGGCCAAGGCCGGCAAGCGTGATGTCGCCGAAGCCGATTTCCGCAAGGCGCTGGAATTGAATCCACAGAGCAGCGAATCACTTTTCGGTCTGGCGCAGATCCAGTATGACAAGGCCGATTATTTTCATGCGCGTGCTTTCATGCAGCGTTTTGAAAGCCTGCAGCAAAGCGGGCCAGATGCATTGTTGCTCGGCCGTAATATCGAATCGCAATTAGGCAATACCCAATCCGCGCAGGAATATGCCAAACGCCTGCGTGACGAATTTCCAGACTCCGAGCAGGCACACATGCCGGAAATCAGCCATCCTTCATCATGAATCCAACGCCAGAATTCGAAACCGTGGTTCCTCCGCCCATTGTCTTGCTGTCTGCATGCGATGAAGCTCAACACGATCTGCCGTTAGCTGTGGATAATCAAACCATGAATCCGCCTGTCGAATGCCAGCCTGTCGATGCGCGCGCAAGCGATGCCGTCGTTGATGCAGAATCAGTTGCGCCAGTGTCATTGCACGACATGATTGCGAGCGCTGCAGCAGAACCTGCTGCTACCCTGGACATCCACGCGCATGAGCCTGATCTCGGACAACGCCTGCGGGCTGCACGCGAAACACGCGCCTGGAGTGTGACCGATGCCGCCGTGCGGCTGCATCTACCCACGACCGTGGTGCAAGCACTGGAATCCGGCAACTATGCGCGCATCGGCAACGGCATTTACTTGCGTGGCTACATGCTGAGTTACCTGCGTCTGCTGGCGTTGCCCACGAGCCTGCTCGAAACGCTGGTCGAACCTGCGCAAGCGGAACCGCCCTTGGTCACTACTGGTGCGATTTCGCACCCGCGTTATTTATATAACCGCTATTCGGTGCCGACCATTTATCTGATCCTCACCGGATTGATTGTCGTGCCTGCAGTTTGGCTAACGACACACGGCGGGTTGGAGCAAACGCTGGTACGCATCGCGCCGCTGGATACACCTGCTGAAAATTCGGCATCGAATACGCTGGTCGACAACAATATGCCAGCAATACAATCGCCGGGCGAGCAGCCTGCGACTAGCGGCATAAATCCGCTTGCGCTCGTGGGCGGCGCAATGTCCACAGCGAATGCGACCAGTGCCGATGCACCATTGATCGCGTCGTTCACTCCGGTGTTGAATCCCATACTAACTGCATCGCCGGCCACGCCAACAGTTGTGATCGCCAAGGAATCGGGTGCCCATCACGTGCGCTTGAGCCTGACCGAAGAAAGCTGGGTGGAAATTCTTGGTGCCGAGGGCAAACGATTGGACTACGGCTTGCTACCCGCCGGCACGCAACACGAATATTACTGCGATGGCGCGCTGGATATTCGCATCGGCAATAGCAATGGCGCGACCCTCGAAGTGGACGGCCACGCGATGGATCTCGCACCGTATCGACGCTCGAACGTCGCGCGCCTCAAGCTGTTCTCCGAGAGCGACAAGGCTTCCCATAGCGATTCCTGAACGGCTATCGCGCAGGCAAGCATATAATTGTTCTTTCCTGCTAATCTTACTAATCTTGGCGAATGCCCCTCGGGCATCGCAGCCGCGCGTGGCATTTGCCGCGCAGCTTTTCGATTCAAACCAGGTGAATAACTATGGCTTTTGAGGTAATGGACGAACACGAACAGGGCGAACTGGTGCAGAAATGGCTGCGCGAGAATGCCTTGTCGATTGTGATTGGTGTTGGACTTGGTCTTCTGCTGATTTTCGGTTGGCAGCAATGGAAAACCCATCGCGCCATGCACCAGCTTGAAGCAGCCACACACTACATGGCGCTGACTGACGCGCTGGAAAAGAAAAATTACGACGTGGTCAATCAAGCGGCGCAGAAACTGCGCGATGATTATTCCGATACTTCTTATGCTGCGCTCGCTGCGATGCAGCAGGTTGGCGTGTCGTTGAGCACGGCCGATAAGGACAAGGATGCTGCCTACAAAAATATGGATTGGGCGTATCAGCACGCGCCCACCGAGCTTAAGGAATTGGTAGGCACGCGCCTGGCCCGTTTGCAAATTTCCACCGGTAAATACCAGGATGCGCTCACGTTGCTCGGTGGCTTGTCGAAAACCACCTATGCTGCGCTCGCGAACGAATTGCGTGGTGACGCCCATGTCGGTCTGGGACACAAAGACGAGGCACGCACTGCCTACGCCGAAGCCCTGAACGGTGTTGATGCCGGTACGCCACATCGCAATGTGGTCGAAATGAAACTCGCCAATCTCGGCGCGAAAACGGAGAAGCAGGGCTGATGAAACGCGCACTGTTTTTTCTGTTACTGGCAACGTTGCTCGGCGGTTGTACTGCGATCAAAAATGCGTTCAAAGGCTTGAGCAAGGACAATATCGAACCACCGAAGGCGCTCACTGAATATCCTGCTACGGTGATGGTAGAAAAGCTCTGGACCACAGGTGTCGGCAAGGGCGAGAAGAAGACCGGCGTGCATCTCACTCCGGCTTATGCGGACGGTAAACTTTATGCCATCAGTACCAGCGGAGTGCTCGAAGCATTGGATGCGAAAAACGGGCATACGCTCTGGGAAAAGAAAGACAAAAAACTGGCTTACGCGGCAGGTCCGAGTATCGGTGAAGGTCTGCTTGTAGTAGGTACGCTGGACGGTATGTTGTTTGGCCTGAATCCCGCCGATGGCAGCGAGCGCTGGCACGCCGAAGTTTCGTCGGAGTTGATCTCGGCTCCGGCAATCGAGGGCGGCATGGTGGTGGTGCGCGCATACGATGGTCATATATACGGTTTCGATGCTGCAAAGGGCGAACGCAAATGGGTTTTCGACCGAAACAATGTTCCACTGTTGAGTTTGCGCGGTAACAGTGCACCATTGATACGCGAAGGTTTGGTCATTACCGGCGGTGACAATGGCAAAGTTGTGGCGCTGCGTTTGACCGATGGCGTTGAAGTCTGGGAGCAGGTCATCTCGACTGGCGAGGGCCGCACAGAAATCGAGCGACTGCAGGATGTCGATGGGATTTTGCAAGCCGATGCCGGCGTCGTATACGCCGTGGGTTATCGCGGCCAGGTAACAGCACTTGCCGGCAGCAATGGTCGCCCGCTGTGGGCGCATGATCTCTCCAGTTATAGTGGTGTGGCTATTTCGCCTGCTGCGGTCTTTGTCAACGATGTCGATTCGAACATCTGGTCGCTGGATCGCAATAGCGGCGCGTCCTTGTGGAAACAGGATGTGCTGGGTTATCGCTGGCTCAGCGCCCCGGTCGTACAAGGAGACTACCTCGTCGTCGGCGATATCGAGGGCTATGTGCACTGGCTCAATTTGAACGACGGTAAGCTTGCCGCGCGTGTGCGCCTGACCAAAAAGCCGATCGACTCCGTACCGCTCGTGGTCGGCAATACCGTTTATGTGCAGGCCAGCAATGGCGAACTCGGCGCCTACCGCATCGCCAAATAAGTCTCGCATTCCTTGTCACTGAGTAGCTATTCGAGGTCAACCTCAATAGTCTTGCTGCACAGTACGATCTAGCCAGTATTGGTGCCGCGCGCCGATACTGGCTTGTTGTGCGAACATGTGTTCAGTTGCGTACAGGTTTTCTCAATATCCGGCCACTCCGCGCGGCGGCCGGCGCGCGTTTCGGATAGTTAATTATGTTGCCCGTCGTTGCCCTGGTCGGACGTCCTAACGTCGGCAAATCCACTTTGTTCAATGCGCTCACGCGCACGCGTGAAGCGTTGGTCGCGGATATTCCCGGCCTCACGCGAGATCGCCATTACGGCTTGTGCCAGCTTGGCGAACGCCATTTCGTCACGATTGATACCGGCGGTTTGACCGGCGAAGACGAGGGCATCGAAGGCCTCACTGCACGCCAGGCCGAACTCGCCATCGGTGAGGCTGATCTGGTTCTGTTCCTGGTCGATGCGCAGGCTGGTTTGCTCGCATTTGATCGCGATGTATTGAACATGTTGCGCCGGCTCGACAAACCAATGCTGTTGCTGGTCAACAAGATCGACGGCATCGATGAGAATGTCGCCATCGCGGAGTTCTCCGCACTCGGTGTGGGTGCCACGCATTTCATTGCGGCGGCGCAAAATCGCGGCATCCTGCAATTGGTTTCTGCGATTCAGCAGCGACTGCCGCCCATCGTCGAGGATAATCTTGAGCCGGCGGTCGGTGACGACAGCATTCGTGTGGC
>JAYVTP010000138.1:0-17697 GCA_043788685.1 Pseudolysobacter sp.
CAAGGTAATCGCCATTCTCAAGCTCCCAGGTGTTGATAGAGTTGTGTCAGCGCAGTACGCGCCGCGCTCAAACGCCAGACCCGCTGTTGAATAGTATCAAACGAAACCTGACAAAAATACTGTTTCAGCAGCCCCTACTAATATTTCGGTTTCTCTTGCAGCAGATATGCTTTCGTCATTGGATGATGATGGATCCAACGATCTAAGAGTGATAGTGGTAGATGAAATAGAGCGACCAGAATCGAACGAAATTCGCAAACAGCTAGCCGAATTGTTGAAACTACTTGGCGATCGTGCCGCAAAACTTACCTTTATATTTACCGGCGTTGGAAAAGATCTCAAGCAAATGCTTGGCAGTCACGAGTCATCCTTTCGGCAACTTGCCCAAGTAGCTCTGGAACGGCTGAACTACCAAGCGGCGTTAGATATTGTTGATGATGCTTTAGCCAAATTCGAAATAAGCTGGGATGAAGAGCCGACACGTACTGCTCGATTTCGGATTGCTTCAATCGCAAACGGATTTCCTTACTACGTTCACTTGTTAGTAGAAAAACTTTTGTACGAAGTTTATGAGGATAAAGCTGCATCAGGAATAACTTTAGAGCATCTTAGGAATGCGATTCTTACAGCAGTAAAAGAAGCTCAAGAAGCGATCCGCACGCATTACGATCAAGCCACTCGCGGACGACACGTTGACTACAAGCTGGCCGTATGGGCTGTCGCCGATTCATGGGATTTGGAGAGAAGTGCGTCAGAAATATATGCTTCGTACGGCAATATCTGCGAGAGATTTGGGAGTCAAAGTACCGATAGGAAGCGTTTCCTGCAGATTTTGGCTGCTTTAAAGCGGGCGAATTATGGACCTATTTTAAAAGCGGGGTTTCGTAAAGGTCTTTATCAGTTTTCCGAAAATATTGTTCGTGGCTACGTTCGACCTTCCGCTGCATCTGACGGTGTGGAGCTGCATGATGTGCGTCCCGGGGAGGCTTCTGAAGTAACTCAACGGCACGCAATTTCTAATCGACGATATCTTGACCCTCGCCGTGATGCCGATAGTCATGATTGAGAGCAACTCCGTTAACGTTGTAACCGGACCGTGACACAGCACTCCTACAGTGCTCAATCGTGACGTTGGACAACGCGCCAATTGCGGCGGCGTGAGTCGATCAGCGTCGATCAAGCAAGGGGAAATGCGGAATGGAATTTCTATTCGACGGATCGCTGACGACGCCGGTGTTGATCTTGCTCGCAGCCGCACTGCTGCTCGCGCTGGGTTTTGAATTCGTCAACGGTTTTCACGACACCGCCAACGCGGCGCGGTCGCCACCGTAATCTACACGCACACGCACACGCACACGCACACGCACACGCAAAAGCCGACGCAGGCCGTGATCTGGTCGGGTACGTGGAATTTTTTCGGCGTGCTCACGTCATTATGCGCAAGGCGCGTCGGCTGAGCTTGTGGCGATGGTCACGATCGGCGCGGCGGATGTGATGGGTTTGCCGGTGAGCACCACGCATGTGCTTTCGTCAGGCATTGCCGGCACGATGTTCGCGAACAAATCCGGCCTGCAGCGCGATACCGTGCGCAACCTGATTCTGGCGTGGGTGTTGACCTTGCCGGTGTGCGTATTCATGGGCGCGATGTTGTTCGCCGCCGGTTTGTTCATGGTGCTGCGCGTGTTCGGCATGCATTGAGACGGTTGTCTCAATTCCGCGCAAAAGTTTGGGCTGCGCGGAATTTGGAGAATCCGTCCGCGCATCAGCACATGCTCAGTCGTTATTGATGGTGATGATCTTTATTTTGTCGTCCGCCTCGTTCAACCACACCTCGCCATCGCCGAACATGATGCCCTGATCGTTCCAGAACACGCAGCGATAATCGGTTGCGGAGCGAAAGCGCGCGGCAACTATGGCAGCGGTGACTTTCTGATTGAACACCTCGTCGAAATTCGCGAGCAGCTCGCTGCGCTGCAAGCGGACGCTTTTACCGCCCAGAGTGGCGCGTAGCGGAAACTCGACGAGGTCCGCGACCGCAGCATTGTCCTGCCGCGAGATCGCGCGCTGCAGCGAGGTCAGAAAAGAAGCTGCCGCAGCTTGGCTCGAAAAAGGAAAAGCGCCCGGCACGCTGCCATCATCACATGCGGCGTTGCAAAGGCTCGTAGCGAGCAGGATAGGAAGCGACAAAAAAAGTAGACGCAGCAGCATTTTGCATTCCATGAATCATTCGGCGGGATGTTTGGACATTAAGCGCGAGTGCGCAGACAGTCAACGCAACTTTCTCAGGAACGCGATATTTTTGCACCCTTTCGCGCTACTCGTTGCAGGCGTGTCATATCACGAACCGCGATGGCGCGGCATGACTTCTGTCGCATGGAATTCGTCATTTGGGACTAGTATTATTCAGTCTGACGATGGAGTTGGTTGATCTCCTGATCGATTTTGTTCGCAAACTGCATCGTCCTGCTTTTTGACACACACGGCCTTCGTGTGTGTCAGGCTTTTGGGAGAGACGACGATGCGTGGCACTGATTGGCTGATCACAGCGGCAATGGTTTTGAGCATGGGCACGGCGCATGCGCTGACTGCCGATGAACTCGTGGCAAAGAATATCGAGGCGCGCGGTGGCGCCGAAAAACTGCACGCCATCCAGACGCTGAAACTCACCGGCAAGCTTGTCGTGAACGGCCAGTTCGAGTTGGCGATGACGCAGATCAGCAAACGTCCGGCGATGTATCGCAACGAAGCGTCATTGCAGGGATTGACCGCGGTGCAGGCCTACGATGGCAAGCAGGCATGGCAAATCCAGCCGTTCGGCGGGCGCAAGGATCCGGAAAAGCTTTCCGCCGACGATGCCAAAGATTTGGCTGAATCCGCCGATATCGACGGCCCGCTGGTCGATTACAAATCGAAGGGTTACACGCTCGATTATCTCGGCACCGAAGATGTCGATGGTACGGAAGCGCACAAGCTCAAACTCACCAAAAAAGATGGCGATATCGAAATCGTCTATCTCGATCCCGATCATTTTCTGGAAATCCGTTCGCTGACCCAACGCATCGTGCATGGCGTGGAGCAGGTCAACGAAACCGACTTCGGCGAGTTCGAAAAAGTGAACGGCGTGTTCCTGCCGTTTGCGATCGAGTCCGGGCCGAAAGGCGCTGCCGACAAACCGCAAAAAATCAGTTTCGACAAGGCCGAAATCAACGTGCCCGCGGATGATGCAACGTTCCATTTTCCGGCCAGCGCCGGCGCAGCCAAGTGATCGGGAGATGACCATGAAACGATTGACCCAACTTGCATTCGCCACACTTGCCGTATCGATGTTTGCCACCGTCGCCACGGCTGCGACAACACCAGCATCCGCACCGGCGCCGCTCAAGTTTGATGCCGGAAGCATCTCCGGGCTGGGTGCGCGCAACATCGGTTCGGCAACGATGAGCGGGCGTATCGCTGCGCTTGATGCCGTCGATGAAAAAAACGGCAAAATCACCATTTATGTTGGCGCCGCGAGCGGTGGTGTGTGGAAATCCAGCGACAGCGGTACGACTTACAAGCCGGTTTTCGATCAACAAAATGTGCAATCGATCGGTGCGGTCACGATTGATCCCAGCGATTCGCGCACGATTTGGGTCGGCACCGGCGAGCCGTGGACGCGCAACAGCGTTTCGGTTGGCGACGGCATTTACAAATCCAGCGACGGCGGCGAAACCTGGACGCATCTCGGCCTGGAAAATTCCGAGCGCATTGCCAAGATCATCGTCGATCCGAAAGATCGCAATACGGTTTACGCGTGTGTGCCAGGCAAACTCTGGAGCGATTCGGCCGATCGCGGTTTGTACAAGACCAGCGATGGCGGCAAGAATTGGTCGCTGGTTTTGAAGGGAACGAATCTTTCGACCGGTTGCGCATCGATCAGCATGGATCCGCAAAACAGCGGCGTGATATTTGCGTCGTTATGGGATTTTCGTCGCAAGGGTTGGACGTTCCGTTCGGGCGGCGAAAATCCGACGTCGCCGAGCGGCAGCGGCCTGTTCCGTAGCGGCGATGGCGGCGCGCACTGGACCGAAGTCAGCGACAAGTCGAACAAGGGATTTCCGGTGAAACCCTACGGCCGCATCGCCGTATCGGTAGCGCCATCGAACAATAAAATCGTCTATGCGTTGGTCGAATCGCCACGTAGCGCATTGTTCCGTTCCGATGATGGCGGCCAGACTTGGGAAGAACGCGACCGCAGCCAGTTCATGGTCTGGCGACCGTTTTATTTCGCGACCTTGTTTGTCGATCCGGGCAACCCGGAGCGTCTGTACAAACCCGATCTCGGCTTGATCATGAGCGAGGATGGCGGCAAGAGTTTTTCCAACGCATCCGGTGGCACGCATGGCGATCACCACGCGGTGTGGATCGATCCGAAGAATCCGCAACAGATCATCAGTGGCGACGACGGCGGCATCTGGTATTCGCAGGACGGTGGCAGCAAATGGCGCAAGGGTGTGAATCTGCCGATCTCGCAGTTTTATCATGTCAGTGCGGATGATCACGATCCGTACCAGGTTTACGGCGGTTTGCAGGACAACAGTTCGTGGGTCGGCCAATCCGAATATCCGGGCGGCGTGAGCAATGCGCAGTGGGAAAACATGTACGGTGGCGATGGTTTCTGGTCGTTCTCCGATCCGGCCGATCCGGATTATCTGTACGCCGAAGCGCAAGGCGGCACGATCGGGCGTGTCAATCGCAAGACGCATGAGGTGCGCGATATCCAGCCACGCGCAAATTTCCACGAGAAGCTGCGTTTCAACTGGAACACGCCGATTGCGCTAAGTCCGAACGAGAAGGGCACGATCTACATCGGCGCGCAGTTTCTGTTCCGCTCGCGCGATCACGGCCAGTCGTGGGATCGCATTTCACCGGATCTGACAAGCAACGATCCGCTCAAGCAGAAGCAGGAGGAATCCGGCGGCGTGACCGTCGACAATTCCGCGGCGGAAATGCATACGACGATTTATTCGATCAGCGAATCGCCGAAGAATGGGCAGTTGATCTGGATCGGTACCGATGATGGCAATCTGCAGCTCACGCGCGATGGCGGCAAGAGCTGGAATAATGTGGTCGGCAACATTCCGGGCCTGCCGAAAAATGCGTGGGTATCATGGGTCGAAGCGAGTCGTTTCGATGAGTCCGTGGTCTACGCTGCGTTCGATCGCCACAGTTTTGGCGACATGCAGCCGTGGGTTTATCGCAGCAAGGACTACGGCAAATCCTGGACACGTATCGTCGCACCGGCGCAAGGCGTGCGTGGTTATGCGCATGTGATTCGCGAAGATACGCTCAAGCCCGAACTGCTGTTTCTCGGCACCGAATTCGGCTTGTGGGTATCGATCGACGGCGGTACGCAGTGGGCGCAATACAAGGGCGGCAATTTCCCGGATGTCGCGGTGCGCGATCTGGTGGTGCAGCCGCGTACTTCCGATCTCGTGCTGGCAACGCACGGTCGTGGCATCTGGATCATTGATGACATCACGCCGTTGCGCGCGCTCATGCCGACGGTGTTGAATCTGGAGGCGGGTTTCATCGAGGCGCGTGCGCAGCAGCAGCGCATCAACGCGCAAGGCGGCTGGCGCAATGGTGATGCGACATTCACCGGCGACAATCCGCCGAACGCTGCGGTGATCACGTACTACCAGAAATCACGACATCTGTTCGGCAAGATCAAACTCGAAATTCTCGATGGCAAAGGCGTCGTCATCGACAGCATCGCTGCGAGCAAACGGCGTGGTCTGAATCGCGTGACGTGGGGCATGCGCGTGAAGCCGCCGCGCGTGCCGTCGGCGGCGCAAGTCGCGTTCAATGCCTCGCAAGGACCGCGGGTTTTGCCCGGCGATTACACCGTGCGCCTGACCAAGGGCACCGAGGTTTATACCGCGCCACTGAAGATCGGCATTGATGCGCGCGCTAAATATCCGCTGGCCGAACGCCAGCAGGAATTCGACGCCGCAATGCGTGTGCATGCCTTGTTCGGTACGATGACCGATCTGGTGTATCGCATCAACGCCGCACGTACCGGCGTGCAGGAACGCAGCAGCAAGTTGCCGGAAAAAGATGCGTTGCGCGTCGAGCTTGGCGCCTACGGCAGCAAGCTCGACGAGGTGCGCAAACAGATCGTCGCGACCAAGGAAGGCGGTGCTATCACCGGCGAAGAACGCATCCGCGAACATATGGATTCGTTGTACGGCGCGATCGTCAATTACGAAGGCCGTCCGAGCGATTACCAGGTCGCCGCGATCAACACACAACAACGCGAACTCGGCGATGTCGCCGAGCAGTTCGAGAAGCTCAACAGCACGCAGTTGAGCAAGCTCAATAGCGCGCTGAGCGCAAAGCAGCTGCCAGCGATCACGATCCCCGACGCGGCACCTGAAGAGGTCGGTCAGCAGTCTGCGAATGGCGACAAGAAAGGCGGTTGGCTCGAACGCGATTGATATCGATGTCCAGCGCACACTGATCCCGGCCGATCAACACGGTCGGGATCAGTCATTCGTGCCGCGTGCGGTAGCTCAGCGAAATTCGCGGTGACAGTTGTCGCAATGTTCGCTGATCGCAGCGACGTTTTTGCTCAGCGCCGGACAATCCGAAACCGGCGTGGCTAGCGATTCATCCAGCGTGTTGCGCAATTTTTCCGCGTAGCGATGAAATGTCACATCGACTTCACCGTGGGGATACATCGCGGGTTCGATTTCCTGCGTGGCGTTGCGCAGTCGCTGCAATAACGCGGAACTCTTGCTGACATCACAAGGCGGCATCTTTGTGATGTCGCGCAACCTGCCGAGATCGTTTTGCAGCACCGCCATCACTCCGCGCGGATAAGTACTGCGCTGTTCTAGTGCATTCATCGCAAGCATCGCGACCGCGCCGCCGAGCACCGCGCCGAGGATAAAAAGTACCAGCAAACGCATGATGAGTTTTCCGATTCAAGCGGCGATGCTCATGATAGCCGAGGCTCGAGTATTCGTATTGTCGAGTGCTGTTTGCGCAGTGGGTCAATGAAGCGAGCCGACGCTGCATGTGCGCGTTTGCTGCAGTTCGAGGCATGTTCTGAATAGCCCTTAATTCTCATTGGCATAGCTTGCTTTTGGCGCGCTTGATTGGTGTTGACACGCTCGGTTTGCGGGACTACAGTGCGCCCGTTTTCCGGGTCTGCCGGATAGCGCACATCCACTACCAGAATTATCAATGGATAACCCCCCTAGTTGCTGCGCCGATGTTCGTGATGTTCTGCGAATCTCGGTGTGGTTGGTCAACAATGTGAACGCCTGCGGCGACCGTATCCGGTCAGCTGGCGCTTTCCGCGACTAGGAAAGCCCGGCTCACCTTCTGCGCGTCGGCGTGGATCGAGGTGAGTGATGCGGCAGATATTTCTGCGGTTCTTCGCGTATTCCGCGCGGAAAACAAAAATCGACAGCCCAGCTTCTGTTCCGATTTCGTTGGGCAAAACAGCCGTGTCCTACGACAAAAAAAACACGCTAGCCTGCATTGTCGGTGTTGGCGTGATGCTGGCAGTGGGCGCTTGTCTTGTCGCTGGTCGCGTGACTGCCATCAAACGCGTATCCCGATAAAACCGATCCTAGTTTTGTCATCTTCGCGCGCGCAGATTTCGGGCACAGCTCGTAACAAGGCTGCAACAGGTTCGACAGCACCATTGCAAATTCGCCATGCAGAGCCGCTGATGTTCGTAACAACCCTATGGTTCGAACGCTTTTTCGACGCTGCAAATTCCACCACCGGAACCCTCGCGCGCAGAGCGCTGCCCGGTTAGTGCGCTGGGTTTTTTGATGCCTTTCTCTTGGGTGCGATGTTGCGTTGCCACTGATTTTGATCGAGCACGACAGCTCTTGCGCCTGATATTCGATTACTTTTTCACGGAGATTTCCCATGAACAACCGGGCACAGAAATTTGTTGTACAGACATTGCTGCTGGGCGTATTTGCCATGCTCACGAGCGCATGTTCAAAACCTGCCGGTGATACGCCAGCGGTTGTAAAAGTCGTTGCCGATGGCAATAAACTGCGCGTGCCGGAATCCTCACCGCTGCGTTCGAAGCTGGTCGTGCAGGCCATCGAAACCAAGAATGCCGCGCATGCGTTGATCGTGCCGGCGATGGTCGAAGCCGATCCGGCGCACACGGTTGCGATTCTGCCGCCATTGACCGGGCGTGTGATCGAGTTGAAGGTCGGTCTGGGTGATCGTGTCGGTCGCGGCCAGACGCTGCTGACGATTGCTTCCGGCGACGCCGCGCAGGCCTATGCAGATACCGACAAGGCGCGTGATGCTCTCGCGCTTGCGCGCAAGCAGCTCGACCGCGCGCACGCGGTGCAAGATGCCGGTGGGCAAGCGGCCAAAGATATCGAGGTCGCACAGAGTGCGTTCGTGCAGGCGCAAACGGAATCCAATCGCGCCGATATCCGGCTGAAGTCGCTCGGCGGTTCGGCCGATCTGCACGGCAGCGCGCGGCAGATGAATGTCACAGCGCCGATCAGCGGCACCATCACCACGCTCGCGGTTGCCGCTGGGGCGTACCTCAACGACATCACCGCCGCGACCATGACGGTATCCAATCTGGACACCGTGTGGGTGACGGCGAACGTACCCGAACAGAATATCGGCGCGATCGACAAAGAGCAGAAAGTCGATGTCGTGCTCGCGGCGTATCCCGGCGAAACCCTGCACGGCACCGTGCAGTTCGTCGATGCGCTACTCGCGCCGGATACACGTCGCGGCAAGGTGCGCATCGCGTTCGCCAACGCCGATGGCAAGCTCAAGCCTAACATGTACGCCAGCGCGACCTTGTTGTTGCCGCAAGCGGCGCAGGTTTTTGTGCCGCAGTCCGCGCTGTTGATGAACAACGACAGTACCACCGTGTTTGTCGAGGTCGCGCCGTGGACATTCGAGCGCCGTGCCGTCGTGCTCGGTTATGACGAAGGTGACCAGGCTCGGGTGCTGGACGGACTGAAATCCGGCGAGCGTGTGATCGTGAAAGGCGGAGTGCTGATCAATGATTAATCGTCTGATCGACTTCTGCCTGCATCGACGTGTATTCGTCGTTTGCGTCACCGTGCTCGTGGCGATCTATGGCTATTTCGCGTGGACGCAGATGAACATCGAAGCTTACCCGGAACTCGCCGATGTACTTGCCCAGGTGACAACCCAGGTGCCGGGTCTGGCTGCCGAGGAAATCGAGCAGCAAATCACCATACCGCTCGAGCGCGGACTCGCCAATGTGCCCGGCCTCGTGCACATGCGTTCGAGCAGCACGTTTGGACTTTCCCTGATTGTGCTGTCATTTCGCGAAGGTGCCGATGATTACTGGGAGCGTCAGCGTGTGGCCGAGGCGATCGGCCAGGTTTCGCTGCCTCCGGGGGCGGTCGCGGGACTCGGTGCCTTGACCGGGCCTGCCGGAGAGATCTATCGCTACACGCTGGAATCGGATAGCAAAAACCTGATGGAGCTCTCCGAGATCCAGCGCTGGATGGTCATTCCGGCGTTGAAACAGGTGCCCGGCGTTGCTGATGTAAACAACTTCGGTGGCTTTACCAAGGAGTTCCAGCTCGAGCTCGATCCTGTGCAGTTGCAGCGTTACGGCATCGGCGTCAATGATGTCGTCAACGCCATCAACAGCAACAGCGCGAATGCTGGCGGCGGCCGCATCACGCGTGGCGAGCAATCCTACATCGTGCGCGGAGTCGGTCTGCTACGTACGCTCTCCGACATGGGCAAGATCGTGGTCGCGCAGCATGCGGGCGTGCCGATTCTTCTCGGTGATCTGGGCCAGCTCAAGTACGGCCACCAAGTGCGCGAGGGCATTCTCGGCAAGGATAGCAACCCTGACTCGATCGAAGGCATCCTCACCTTGCTGAAATACGAGAATCCCTCTCGCGTGCTCGAAGGGATTCATGCCAAGGCGGATGAACTTCGCAAGCGGCTGGAGCCGATGGGTGTGCGCATCGTGCCATACATCGATCGCGACGATCTGGTGCATGCAACCATCGACAAGGTATCGCACACGGTGATCGAAGGCGTTGGCCTGGTCTGCATCGTGCTGATCCTTTTTCTCGGCAGTCCGCGCAGTGCGCTGGTGGTGGCGGTGACGATCCCGTTGTCGCTGGTGGTCGTGTTCATCCTGATGCAAGCGACCAACATGCCGGCCAATCTGTTCTCGCTCGGCGCGATCGATTTCGGCGTGATCGTGGATGGCGCGATCGTGGTCACCGAATCGATCCTGCGGCGGCGCGAGTCGCATCCCATCGACGTACTCAGCATGGAGGATGTGAGCACCGCCGCTAGTCAGGTGATGCGGCCGATCTTCTTCGCAACGCTGGTCATCATCACTGCCTACATGCCGCTGTTTGGTTTCGAGCGCGCTGAAGGCAAGTTGTTCAAGCCGATGGCATTCACTGTCGGTTATGCCTTGTTCGGTGCACTGCTGGCAACGCTGGTGCTGATTCCGGGGCTGGCGTACATGGCTTTGCGCAAGCCGCATCGCGGTTTCGAAAACCGGCCGTTGTTGTGGCTGCAGCAACGCTATCGCAACGTGCTGGAAAGCCTACTGCACCATCCCACCATCGCCTACGTCATCGGCGGCAGCGCGATGGTCGGCGTGCTGGTGCTCGGCCTGACTCTGGGGCGCGAATTCCTGCCTGAGCTGGATGAAGGTGCGATGTGGCTGCAGGTGCAACTGCCATCCGGTTTGTCGCTGGACAAGGCCAGCGAAATGACCGGCGACCTGCGTCGTGCGGTGCGTGAATTTCCGGAGGTTTCGTACATCGTCACCCAGCTCGGGCGCAACGATACCGGCACCGATCCGTGGACACCTTCGCACGTCGAATCCGGCGTCGGGCTGAAACCGTACAGCACTTGGCCGAACGGCGAAACCAAGGCGCAATTCCTGCACAAGTTCAATGCGCGCATGCAGCAGATTCCGGGCATCAGCGTCGGCATCAGCCAGCCGATCGTGGATGGCGAGAACGACATGATCGGCGGCGCGCACAGTCCGCTGGTGCTGCGCATCTATGGTGATGACTTCAACGAGTTGCGGCGTATCGGCACGCAAATCGTCGACGTGCTGCACGCCATCCCGGGCACGGCCGAAGCATCGATCTTCCAGGAGCCACCGATTCCGCAACTCGCCATCGATATCGATCGTGCCGCGACCGCGCGTTATGGCATCAATGTCGCCGACGTCACCAACCTGATCCAGACCGCGATAGGCGGTGCGGCGATCACGCAGGTGTATGTTGCGGATCGCGTCTACAACGTCAGCGCGCGTGTATCGCAGGCGATCGCTAATAACGTCGAGGCGCTAGGCCAGCTGCCGTTGACCTCGTCGGATGGCGCGCGCATTCCCTTGTCGATGCTCGCGCACATCAAGCTGCAGAACGGCGAGAGCACCATCGCGCACGAGATGAGCCATCGCCAGTTGACGATCCGCGTCGACAACCGCGGCCGCGCGTTGTCGGATTATCTCGCCGACGCGCAGCAGCAGATCGAACAGAAAGTACATTTCGATGCGCAGAAATACCGCCTCGAATGGGCTGGCACGTTCGAGAACCAGCAGCGTGCGCAGGCGCGCCTGATCGTGGTGATGGCGATGGTGGTCGCGGTGATGGCGATCTTGCTGTTCGCCATGTTCGGCAAGCTGCATCAGGCCGCGCTGCTGCTCGGCGTGGTGCCGGCGGCGACGCTCGGCGGCCTGGTCGCGCTGCATCTGCGTGGCGAGACACTGAACATCGCCACAGCGGTCGGATTCATCGCGCTGTTCGGCGTGGCGGTTCAGAACGGCATCATCATGGTCGCCAATTTCAATCGTGTACGCGAGCATGGTGTGCCTTTGCACGAGGCCGTGCTGACCGGCGCGATCGAACGTTTTCGTCCGGTGCTGATGACCGCCACGGTCGCCACGGTCGGCATGCTGCCGGCGGCCATGGCCACCGGCGTCGGCACCGATGTGCAGCGTGGCCTCGCTACTGTCGTCACCGGCGGCTTGCCGGTTGCGACCTTGCTGACGCTATTTATTCTGCCGCCGGTATATCTGAGCCTCGAGCATTTTTTCGAGCGTCTCGCGGCACGCCGCAAACATTCGACCGTTGTGTCGACGGAGGCAGCATGAGCCTGCAGAAAAATCGTAGCACCATAGCGGCGCAATACATTGTATTGATGACATTGATCGTGTTGCTGGCGGCCTGTGCGGTTGGCCCGGATTTTCATCGGCCCGATGCCCCCGCAGCGAAGGCTTATCAGCCTGAGCCGTTGCCGGGCAAAACGACAACGGTGGATATCGCGCAAGGTGACGCTCAGCAATTTGTCGAGGGCCAGAATATTTCGGCGCAGTGGTGGACGCTGTTCCATTCGCCGGCCCTCAACGAATTGATCGAGCAATCGCTCACCGCCAGTCCGAACGTGGTCGCGGCACAGGCCGCGTTGCGCAATGCCTGGGAGAATGTGTATGCGCAGCAGGGCGCATTTTCCCCAAGTCTCGGTGCGAGTTTTACGCCGACCCGGCAGAAAACCGCGGGCGCGTTATCGGCGGTTCCTTCATCGGGCGCGTACATCTACAACCTGCACACGGCGCAGCTGAACGTGTCGTATGCGCCGGATATTTTTGGCGGCAATCGGCGCCAGGTAGAATCGCTTGTAGCACAGGCCGACATGCAGCGGTTTCAACTCGAAGCCACATATCTGACGTTGACCACCAATCTGGTCAACGCGGCCATCCAGGATGCGGCATTGCGCGCGCAGATTATTGCAACCCAGGCGATCATCGACGATCAGGCCAGAACGCTTGAATCGTATCGGCGTCAGTTTGTACTCGGGCAAGTCGCCGAAGCCGATGTCGCGACCCAGCAGGCCGCGCTCGCGCAAATGCAGGCGACCTTGCCGCCTCTGCAAAAACAACTGGCTCAGCAACGCGATCTGATCCTCGCGCTCGGTGGTCGTTTACCGGATGAAAAGCAGGCGCCGACTTTCGAATTGGCTGGCCTGCAATTACCGCAGGAATTGCCGCTCAGCTTGCCATCGAAACTGGTCGAACAGCGTCCTGATATCCTTGCTGCCGAAGCACAGCTGCATGCGGCTAGCGCGCTGGTCGGCGTGGCGATTGCCAATCGTCTGCCGAACATTTCCATCGATGCCAGTCTCGGCAGTTCGTCCGATCATTTCAGCAAACTTTTTGCGACCGGCAATGCGTTCTGGAACCTCGCTGGTAGTATCGTCCAACCGATTTTCGATGGTGGCACATTGCAACATCGCCAGCGCGCTGCGGAGGCTGCCTACATTCAGGCCGATGCGGAATATCGGGGCACGGTGATTACCGCATTCCAGAATGTTGCGGACACGCTGCACGCGATTCAATCCGACGCCGATGCGCTCAGGGCCGTACTCGCTGCCGAACGCGCGGCGTGGCGTGCGCTCGAGATTGCGCAGCATCGACTCGCGCTCGGCGACATCAGCGCCTTGATGTTGTTGAATGCGCAGCAGACGTGGCGGCAGGCGCAACTCGGTCTGATTCAGGCGCAGGCCAATCGACTGACGGATTCGGTCGCGTTATTCCAGGCGCTCGGTGGCTGCTGGTGGAATCGTGCCGATGGCGACACTGCGGATTTGAAAAGGGTGGGCACGGTATCTGCAACTTCGACGACAAACTAAACATTACGCAGCAATGCGCGGAGACACATCGATTGAATGCAAAATGGATATGATCGCCGGATATGCCACTCAGCGTGCTGGCGCAGTCAGTGCTGTAGTTGTTGCAGCGGCCATATCCACAAGTTGTACAAACGCATTTTCGTACGTAAAGTTGTCTCGATCAATCGCGGTTCGCAAGCGTGTGCATGCAGCGGCCAACGCGCTAGCACCACAAAAACCCGCAGATGCCTGCAGGCGATGCAGGCGTTCGCGCAAGGCGTCGTCATCCCGGCTTTGACTCAAGCGTGAAAATTCTTCGGGTATCGCCGCAAGTTCGTCGATCAACAATGTGCGCAGCGCATACAGAATGGTGCTGTCGCCGCCGACGCCGGGCAGCGCGGCAGCATCATCAAGCAGTGGGCCGAAGCTCGTTGTATCCGTGGTTGGAGTATTGTCAATATACGGCGGTGCCACCGCGTGCATTGACGCTATCGAAAAATAAGGCCGCAGCGCATTTTCCAGCGTTGCCAGGCTTAGCGGCTTTTCCAGCACCTGAGCGAATCCGGCAGCGAGCAAATCGGCACGCAGCGCAGGCGTCACTTCGGCGCTCGTGGCGATGGCGGGCGTGCTGATACCCCTAGCGCGCGCGTGTTTCAAAACGTCAGGGCCGCTGAGTTTCGGCATGCGATTGTCCAGCAGCAACAGATCATAAATTTGCTGGGTTGCACGCCTGAGTGCAGCTGCGCCGTCTTCGACGCCGTCGGCTTCGATGCCGAGTTGAGCCATCGCATTGAGCAGAAATTGCAGGCTTAGCGGACTGTCGTCGGCGATCAGAATGCGTGACATGGCTGAACCTCGTTGAAAATGTGCGTGCGAGCGGCAAAGGCTGCATCGATTGCGCCAGCAACGTATCGATCCGGCTGATATTATGCGCGGTCGTCGCGCAGGAAATGACTGCGACGGATCATTTCTCAATCGCTGGTGGAACCGTGTCGCAAACGCTTGAACTCGAAATTACCGATTTGATCCATGATGGCCGCGGCGTGGCGCACGTCGATGGCAAGGCTATTTTTGTCAGTGGCGCGTTGCCGGGTGAGCGCGTACTTGCGCGTATGAATGCGCACCATCGGCATTTCGATGAAGCGCAGACCGAGGAAGTTCTGCTCGCATCTATGGATCGCGTCGAACCACGCTGCGCCCATTTCGGTATCTGCGGCGGTTGCTCGTTGCAGCATTTGTCGCCCGCGGCGCAAATTGGCGCGAAACAAAAAATACTGCTGGAAAATCTCGAGCGCATCGGCAAGGTCACGCCGGCAAATACGCTGGCACCGCTCACCGATTTGGCGTGGGGTTATCGGCGCAAGGGGCGGTTGTCGGTCAAGTACGTCGAGAAAAAAAGTCGCTTGCTGGTCGGTTTTCGCGAGAACAACGGCAAGTTTGTCGCCGACATAAAACGTTGCGAAGTACTGCTTCCCGCGGTAGGTGATCGGATCGAAGCGCTGGCGACCTTGATCGGCGGCATGGATGCATTGCGCGAACTGCCGCAGATCGAAATCGCTGCGGGCGATGATCTGGTCGCGCTGATTTTTCGCCATCTCAAACCGCTGTCAGAAAAAGACAGAGAGCTATTGTTGGCGTTTGCCAAGAGCGAAAATCTAGGTATTTTCCTGCAGCCCGGCGGTAACGACAGCGTGCACGCATTGTGGCCGCAAGATGCGCATCTGAGTTTCCGTATTCCAGCTTCAGATATCGACATTGAATTCAAGCCGCTGGATTTTATTCAGATCAACGAAGGCATCAATCTCAAGATGATCGCGCAGACGATCAACCTGCTCGATCTGCAGCCGAAGGATCGTGTGCTTGATCTGTTCTGTGGTCTCGGTAATTTCACCTTGCCGCTCGCGCGCCGCGCTGGACAAGTCACGGGCGTGGAAGGCGAGGCGAGTCTGGTCGCACGCGCAAACGCGAATGCGCGGAAAAATAATCTGGATAATGTCGATTTCTTCAGCGCCAATCTGTTCGAGGATCAGCGCGCGACACCGTGGGCAAAACAGAAATACGACAAGCTGCTGCTTGATCCGCCGCGCTCGGGTGCTGCCGAAATTCTGGAGTATCTGCCGGGTCGCAGCGTGCAGCGCTTGGTATATGTTTCATGTCATCCCGGGTCGCTGGCGCGCGACGCTGGCATCCTGGTGCAACGTCACGGCTTCAAACTCAGCGCGGCCGGCGTGATGGACATGTTTCCACATACCGCGCACGTCGAATCGATTGCGCTGTTTGAACGCTGAGTTTTCATGTGTACGCATAGGGGGCGAGACACGTCATGGCTATGGAAATCGAACGCAAGTTTTTGGTTGTCGGTGAAGCGTGGCGCGCGCAAGCGAGTCGTATCGAGCGCATCGAGCAAGGGTATCTCTCCAATGTTGCGGGATTGACCAGCGCCAACAGCTCGGTGCGCGTGCGCGTGACTGACGAGCAGGCGTGGCTCAACGTCAAATCGGTGACGCTCGGCGTATCGCGGCAGGAATACGAATATCCGATTCCGGTCGACGATGCGCTGGTGATGCTAGCGACACTTTGCGAAGGCCTGGTCGAGAAACAACGGCACTATGTCGAGCTTGATGGCTTCACGTTCGAGGTCGACGAATTCAGTGGTGCGAATGCTGGATTGATTGTCGCGGAACTCGAACTCGACGCCGAAGATCAGCCTTATCCAAGACCCGCATGGCTGGGGCGGGAAGTCAGCAATCTGCCACGTTATTACAACGTCAATCTGCTGTGGCATCCGTATGCACAGTGGACCACATCGGAAAAACTCGGCGAATAGATTGGCCACAAAAGGACTACAGAAAACACCATGTTGTTGATCGGTATCGAAGGCAAACAACTCGCGGCGCATGAGCGTAACTGGATTCGCGCGCCGGAAGTCAGCGGCGTGATTCTGTTCTCGCGCAATTTTGCGGATCGCGAGCAGATGTGTGTTTTGATCGAGCAGATTCGCGACTTACGCGCCGATCCGTTTCTGATTGCGGTAGATCAGGAAGGCGGCCCGGTGCAGCGCTTTCGGCATGGCTTCACGCGCTTGCCTGCATTGGCGCGGCTCGGTGAATTGTACGACCACGATCGTAGCGCGGCGATTGCGTTGAGCGAGGAACACGCGTGGCTCATGGCCAGTGAAATGCGTGCGCTCGATATCGATCTGAGTTATGCGCCGGTGCTGGATTTGCAGCGTGGCAATCGTGCGATCGGCGAGCGTGCGTTTCATGCCGATCCGGCGATCGTTTCCGAACTTGGATTGGCGTATCTGCGCGGCATGCGCCTCGCCGGCATGGCGGCGACGATCAAGCATTATCCCGGGCACGGCTCGGTGCTTGAGGACACGCATTTTGACAATGCCAGCGATCCGCGCACGTTCGATCAGTTGCGTATGGTCGACCTTTTGCCGTTCGTCGATGCGATCAATGCCGGCGCCGAAGCGGTGATGATGGCGCATGTCGCTTATCCCGCGGTCGATCCGCTCGCGGCGGGTTATTCGCGAATCTGGATTCAGGATATCCTGCGCGACCAGCTCGGATTTCGCGGCCTGGTTTTCAGTGACGATATCGGCATGGCGGCGGCAGAATCAGTCGGCGGCATCGCCGCGCGCATCACTGCACATCTCGATGCCGGTTGCGATATCGTGCTGGTCTGCGCGCCGGGGCTGGTCGCCGAGGCGATTGCTGCGGTCGCCGGTCAGTCGCCATGCGATTCAGCAAAAATTGCGCTGCTGCAAGGCAAACTCGCGACCACCTGGAAGGCATTGCAGGACAACTCGCAACGAACAGTATTTATCACTCGCGTGACGGCACTCGATGCCGCGCGCACGGCATAACGGAGTACATCAATGACTGACCATCCAACGCTGGCCGAGGCCGTGCGCAGCGCCGACTGTCTGTACGATCAGGCCGCGTTGAGCGCGGCGATCCAGCGCCTCGGCATTGCGATCACGAGCGATCTGCACGGCGAAGTTCCAGTATTTCTGAC
>JAYVTP010000139.1:0-1983 GCA_043788685.1 Pseudolysobacter sp.
CTCCAAGTCGGAATACAGACCGCGACGCAGCAGCTTCAGCGCAACGAATTGTTGAAAATCACGGTCGACACGCTCGCCGAGAAAGACCGCTGCCATGCCGCCCTGACCGAGCAGGCGCAGGATACGAAACGCACCGATCTGCTGGCCGATCAAACCTTCGACTTGCGCCACTTCATCCGGCGCGAGACGTGCCGCGTGATCGCCGACCGGGGTATCGAGAAAACCATTGCCATCGTCGGCGGCCAAGAGGTTTAGCAGCGCCGCGCGCTCTTCGCTATCGCTGACGTTCGCATCGATCCATGCCGCGCGCTCGCTGGCGGGCAAGTCGACGGCCATCTCAAATAGCGCACGCAGGCGACCGAGCGTATCGCCATCTTTGGCGGCCTGATCGAAATCGGAGATATTGTCATTGTTCATGCTAGCGAAGAACGCCATGCAGCGGAAATTTGCGACATCGGTTGGCGCATTGTGCAGGAGTGTGCGCGAAAGCCGCTAATTTCGACTGATCAGGCCTTGCTTTGGCAGGTCGCCAACGGGTTGATCGTAGTTATGCGTACCCGGATTTTGCTCGGGATTCGAGGTATGGCTCGGACGAGGCTGAGGTCGCACGACCGCACGCGTATTTATCGCGAACAACAAAATCCAGCGATGACAGCTCAGTCATTGTGCAAAGAAGGTGTTGCGACAAAACGTACCGCAACCAACGACTATAGCCGTTATTTCATGCGGTAGGTGATGCGACCCTTGGTCAGGTCGTAAGGTGTCATTTCCACCTTGACCTTGTCGCCGGTAAGTATGCGGATATAGTTTTTGCGCATGCGGCCCGAAATATGGGCGGTTACGACGTGACTATTTTCCAGCTTCACGCGAAACATGGTGTTGGGCAGCGTTTCAAGAACGGTGCCTTCCATTTCGATTTGATCGTCTTTAGACATTCGACTCAAGAAGTAATAGCGGACAAGCCCGCAAGGCGCAATATTTTGCCACGTTTGCGCACTTTCCGAAAGCGAAATCGTGGTTTCAGAACAGATCGCGCCCGATATGCTGGCCAAAGCGTTCGCGCCAGTGGCCGATTTGATCGGCGCGCTGCACGTAATCCTCGACATGCGCGATAAAATCGCGGCGCGATATTTCCTGCGCGCCGAGCGTTTGCAAATGTGCGGAAGTCATTTGCGCATCGAGTAACGCAAACCCCCACACGTGCAGCGCACGGCACAGCGCGATCAGCGCGACCTTGGATGCGTTGGTGGCGCGACTGAACATCGATTCGCCGAAAAACATGCACCCGATTGCCACGCCATAAATTCCGCCGAGAAGTATTTCGCCGTCGTAGACCTCGACCGAATGCGCGTAGCCGGCGTTATGCAGCGCGCAGTAGGCGTCCAGCATTTCCTCGGTGATCCATGTGCCGCCGCCGGTATCGCGTGGTTCAGCGCACGCCGTCATCACTTCACGAAACGCATGATCGGAACGGATCTGCCAATCGCATTGGCGCAGCCAGCGTCGCAACCGACGCGGCACACGCAAGCGATCGGTGGCGAAGACCATGCGCGGATCGGGACTCCACCACAAGATCGGATCGTCCGCCGAATACCACGGGAAAATGCCGTGGCGATACGCATCGAGCAACCGCGCCACGGAAAGATCGCCGCCGATCGCGAGCAAGCCGTTCGGTTCCGGCAATGCGAGTTCGACCGCAGGAAACGCATGGAGCTGCAGCGGATGCAGAATTTTCAGTCGCGACATGGCGGCGTGGCGTACGGCGAATGACTGAGTAAATCGGCACGGTACTCTTCCAGCCCACGCGCTTCGTGTTTCAGCGAACGCGCGATCGCGTCGCGAAAACGCGAATCGATGATGTGATGGAAGGAATGCGTTTTGCTTGGCAGAAAACCACGCGCCAGTTTGTGTTCGCCTTGCGCACCGGGTTCAAACAGCGTGAGGTTATGACGAATGCAATAGTCGATGCCCTGGTAATAACAG
>JAYVTP010000140.1:0-3803 GCA_043788685.1 Pseudolysobacter sp.
TTGCTCACGTTCAAGGGCGCGGGCGAAGGCGAGTACGTGCGCGATGTCGCGATGGATCCGGAAAGCCTCACGTTGCGCCAGCATTTGAGTCTGGTACGCTTGCCCGGCCCGGGATTTGTGCCGCGTATTTATCATCCGGCCTCGGGTGCATTCAGCACCGGCTTCACTGATCTTGCGCAGCCGTTGAACGCGAGTACCGACGTGCGGTATCAGCCGCGCTTTCGCCTCGAAAAAACCGATCCGAATGCGGCGTTGAGTGCAGTAAAAAAACCGATCGTGTTTTATCTCGATCCGGGCACGCCGGAGCCGGTGCGCTCGGCCTTGCTCGATGGTGCGAACTGGTGGAAAAGCGCGTTCGAGCAGGCCGGTTTCAAGGATGCGTATCGCGTCGAATTGTTGCCGCCCGGCGCGGACGCAATGGACATCCGCTACAACATGATCAACTGGGTGCATCGCTCGACGCGCGGCTGGTCGTACGGCGAGGCGATCAGCGATCCGCGCACCGGCGAAATCATTCGCGGTGTGGTCACGCTGGGCTCTGATCGCGTGCGCCAGGATATGCTGATCATGGAGAGTTTGCTCGCGCCATACGGTCGCAGCGACGAGGTCACACGCAAGCAACAGATCGAAGCCGCCGTGCTCGCACGCCAGCGCCAACTCGCCGCGCATGAAGTCGGCCATGCGCTCGGTTTCGCGCATAATTTTGCGGCGAGCCGGCAAGGCAACGGTTCGGTGATGGACTATCCGCATCCGCTGCTTTCACTCGATGCGAATGGCGAGATCGACATCACACATGCGTATGGCGTCGGCATCGGGCCGTGGGATAATTTTCTGGTAAAGCATGCCTACGCGCAATTTCCCGCGGGTCAGGACGCAGCATCGTTGGCAACGCTGCGCGCGGATATCGCGAAAGCCAGTTTCGCGTACATGAGCGATGCCGATGCGCGCGCGCCGGGATCGAGCCATCCCGATGCGCTGCTGTGGGATTCCGGCAGCGACACGTTGAAAACCTTCACGCAGATTCTCGCCGTGCGGCACAAGGCGCTGGACGGATTTTCCGAAGGCGTGCTTGGTCGCGATCGGCAGACCGGCGAACTCGAAGTGCGGCTCGTGCCGTTGTATCTGCTGCACCGTTATCAGGTGGAAGCGGTCGCGCGTTTGCTCGGTGGCGTGAGTTATCAGTACGCGATGGGCGACGAGGGCATACCCTCTGGGGCACAAGTGGATGCCGGAGGTAGAGCAACGCAGGGAGCAGTTGCCGATGAAGGCAAAGCATCAAATACACCCGTGCCCGCGCCACAACAGCAGGCAGCGTTGCAGGCATTGATCGCGACACTCGGTGCAAAAGAACTCGCGTTGCCGAAGAACGTGCTCGACCTGCTCACGCCACCCGGCGCTGAATACAGCCGCAGTCGCGAATATTTCACGACGCGCACCGCACCGGTATTTGATGCGTTGTCCGCCGTCGAGGCCGATGCGATGCAGACCACGCAATTCCTGTTCGATCCGTCGCGCCTGAATCGCATCGAATGGCAGCATGCACGTGATGTCGCGCAGCCAGGAATCGCGACCGTGCTCGATCAGGTATTTCGCGGCACGTGGCAAATTGAAAATGCCGACCTCAGCGTTCCTGCTGCGAATGCCCTACAACTCGCCGCCAACTGGGTCGTGCTCGACAACCTGCTCGCCACGCTCGAAGGCGGCCAGTTGCACGCGCAGGTCCAAGCCGAAGTGCGTGACCGCCTGGCGTTATGGCAACACTGGCTCGAAAAAAATCCGGGCCGTGACAATGTGGCGAGCAGTCGTCGCGATGCCGCGAATTACATCGCGAAATATCTCGCCGATCCGAAGTTGGTAAAGCTGCATGCGCTGCCTGTAGTTCCACCGGGCGCGCCGATTTGAAAAGCGAACGAACGGCATGCGATGCTCCCCTCCATAGCATTACTCAAGTCGGCGTTGCGGTTATACACGGTGCAGCAGCGCTGATATTTGTCCTGAAGTCCCAGCCGGTTTCAACGTAGCCAGTAACGGTTCCAGTGCTAGTGATCTTGGCTACTCGGTATCCGATTGCGCCGGCGGCGATCGACATCTCGTAAACACCGGTTTGGGGCATCGGTTGCAAGTGCGTGATGTAGGCGGTTCCGTAGCAGTAGCTCTGTACGATCGGCCCGCCGGGCGCGCGCAACACGTCTACCTGTAGTTTTGAGTATTGGCTGCCAGTCAGCAGGTGATTCGCTATGCCTGTGTAGGCAGAATCCAATACCACCACCATGCGTACATCTGTCGTTGTAGCCTTACCCACAGTCAGGCTCCCGCCTGTGAACTGTACGACTTGCTCGAGGCCGCTAGTCAGGTTGTACACATCGACGGCCCCGGAGTAACCCGCTTGCTGCGAGCTACCCACAGGGCTCAGTGCAGGCGAGGTCTGCATCACCATCGGCAAGTTCTGGCCGGTAAGCGTGATGCCGGTGTACAAGTGATCGTCGGTAAATTGGCTGGTGCTGGTGGCGCCGGTAACGCTCATGCCGTTCGCTGCGGACAGCGCATATTGCGCGACCGGCGTGCTGTTGACCGGCTGGCGTGGGGTCAATTCATTGCCGTCGACCTTGATATCGAGCCATCGCTGCGCTCCGCCGAAAGCACTCGTTCCGAAATTCAGATCGATGGTGAATACGCCATTGGCGATCGGATAACCGGTCTGGGTAATCGTCGATCCGACTTGACCGCCGCCACTCGCTGCATCCCACAGCGTGAATACCAGATCATGGCTGCCGCTGGTCGGGGTACCGTTTTGCTGCAGATGACCCTGAAAGGTGAAGGCGGTCGTTTGCGGCGTAGCGAACGCGTTGGCCAGCGGCAACAACGCAACCAGAGCGAATAATTTGCAAATACGTTTCACGGCCTGCACCCCTCAAAACCATCAAAAAAAAGCGTATCGCTGCCGGTAGTGGCTGCGGATTGAAAACCTATGGCGAGATCGAAACCACCGCCGGAAGAAAATCCCGCGACGGCTTGGCCGATACTCGTGGAAAGCCGTGAGCAGGAATTGCCAAGAAGGACGGCGCCACCACTATCGATGGCGCGGGCATCGAGTAAAAATGGCGCGTCCGCAAACGACACGGTGGTCACGCATCCGAGAAGGACACAAGCCAGCCGAGCGATGGGACGACTGCCTGATGTTTTGCGATAGCCGCTCAAGGCGCAATTCCAGATGAAAAAAAAGATTTACTACATCGTAATTAAAGCAGCTTTTCAAGCAATAGCCAAACTGCGGTTAGCTGCAATTGCCGCGAACTTTGTTGCCGCCATTTTTGAACCACGATTGAAGATCACCGGCCACGGTACACTGGCGCATGTTTTTTACTGATTGGAGAACCGTGGTGCAGCCAGAAACAGAATCAAGCGCCGAAAATCCTGTGACCGTCGTCGATGCGCCGGATGCCGCTAACAACCTGCTATTGCTGAGCGCGATCGAAGCGCGCCTGCTCGGTTGCCTGGTCGAGAAAGCCGCGACCACGCCCGAGGTTTATCCGCTCACGCTCAACGCCGCGCAGCTCGCGTGCAACCAGAAAACCAATCGCGACCCGCTCATGAATCTCGAACCCGGCGCCGTCGGGCATGCCTTGCGCGAGATGGAGGACAAGGGTTTGGTCAAGGTCGTGCACAACTCGCGTGCGCTGCGTTACGAGCATCGCATCGACAGCGCCTACACTGTGACCACACGACAGCGCGCGTTGTTGTGCGTGATGCTGTTGCGCGGGCCGCAGACCTTGGCGGAATTGCATACGCGCACTGATCGCCTC
>JAYVTP010000141.1:0-7883 GCA_043788685.1 Pseudolysobacter sp.
GTGCGCGCCGCCGAGGATTTTCCCGATGCAAAGCTGATCGGCAACAACGCCGCGCGGCGCACGCTGGAACGCCTCGGCGCCCGCCAACTTTCGACACGCAGTTGTTCGGTGCTGTTTGCGCCGGAAGTCGCGCGCGGCCTTATCGGACATTTGTTGTCGGCGGTCAGCGGCGGCGCGTTGTATCGCAAATCGACCTTCCTGCTCGATCATGTCGGCAAGAAAATCCTGCCGGACTTCATGGAAATCGTCGAGCGCCCATTCATCAAACGCGGTCACGGATCGAGCAGTTTCGATGCCGAAGGCGTGGCGACAGTGAACAGTGACCTGATTCGCGATGGCGTGTTGACGCGCTACATTCTGTCGAGTTATTCCGCACGCAAACTCGGGCTGCAAAGCACCGGCAACGCCGGCGGCGTGCACAATATCCTGGTCAAGCCCGGCGCTGACGATTTGCGCGCGATGCTCAAGAATCTCGGCACCGGTTTGTTCGTCACCGACGTGATGGGGCAGGGCGTGTCGATCATCACTGGTGATTATTCGCGCGGCGCGTCGGGTTTCTGGGTTGAGAACGGCGAGATCGTTTATCCGGTGGAAGAGATCACAATCGCCTCGAACCTGCGCGAGATGTATACCAACATCCGCGCGATCGGCAGCGATGTCGATCCGCGCTCGCATATTCTTTGCGGTTCGATTCTGGTCGACAAGATGACGTTGGCGGGGAGTTGAGCTCAGCGCTGTCGCGAGATTGATCAGACGTTTTCTGCGATGCGTGGATGCCGTAACTTTGCCGCACCGCTGTAGAACCAAGCTCGGGCGATAGTAAAAACATTGAATTCACACTTTGTGGATTATGGCGTTGCGTAGAATCCAATTCGTTTGCTGCGTCCGGGTGTAGCCGCGTTGATCACGTCTTGCTTGATGCGGAATCACTTTCAACCATCATTGACCACAAGGAATTCCGCATGCGCATTCTCGGATTTTTGCTCGCCGCTTCGCTCGCATTCTATGGTGCTGCGTTCGCCGAAGACGGCCCCGCCGACGGCCAAGCTGCACCGGGTTTCAAGTTGCAGGATCAGCACGGCAAGACGCAGGAACTCAGCCACTACAAAGGTCAGTGGGTCGTGCTGTATTTTTATCCGAAGGACGATACGCCGGGCTGCACGACGGAGGCCTGCACGTTTCGCGATGACGTGATCAAGTTGCACAAGGCCGGTGCCGAAGTGCTGGGTGTGAGTCTGGATGATGTCAAATCACATGCGGCGTTCGCCGAGAAATATCATCTGCCGTTTCCGATCCTGTCGGACAACACGCAGGACGTGGCGAAGGCTTACGGCGTGCTGACATCCAAGCTCGGATTTCATTACGCGCGCCGCGAAACTTTTCTGGTCGATCCGAATGGCGTGATCGCCAAGCACTACAAGGATGTCGATCCGAAGGAAAATTCGGGCCAAGTGTTGAGTGATCTGGCGAAGTTGCAACAGGCCAAACCGGCGGCCTGATTGGTTTTTCGATAGCGATATATCCAGCACGAGTAAGCGCGCGCAGCGTGAAGCAATTCTCGCTGCGCGCGTTTTATGCGCCCACTCAGCCCAGTCCGTTCAACCACTCATCATCGGAACCTTCGTTGACGCCCTCGAACAGGAACGTGCTCAGATAACGTTCGCCGGTGTCGGGCAGCATCGACAGGATCGCCGAACCTTGCGGCGCCTTCTCCGCAACCTTGAGCGCGGCTGCAAGCGTGGCGCCAGAGGAAATGCCGGCGAAAATGCCTTCCTCGCGCGCCAGCCGCAGTGACGTATCGCGCGCCAGCACATCGTCAACCAGCACAATTTCATCGGCGATATGACGGTTTAGAACGTCAGGCAGAAAATCCGGATTCCAGCCCTGGATCTTGTGCGGTTTCCATTCTTGTCCGCTCAAGAGTGCGGCGCCGGCCGGCTCGGTGGCGATGATCTTGATATCCGGTCGCGCGAGTTTCAGGATTTCGCCGGCGCCGGAAATAGTCCCGCCGGTGCCCCAGCCGCTGACGAAATAATCGAGCCGCTTGCCGGCGAAATCGCTGAGGATTTCTGGACCAGTGGTATTTCGATGCCACGCCGAATTGGCCGGGTTCTGGAATTGCAGCGTCTGGAACCAGCCGTGTTTGGCAGCGAGTTCTGCCGCCTTGCGCACCATGCCGCTGCCGCGTTCTGCCGCTGGCGTGAGGATGACCTTGCCACCGAAGGCGCGGATCAGTTTGCGCCGTTCGATCGAAAACGATTCGGCCATGACCGCAACAAACGGATAACCGCGCGCCGCCGCGACCATCGCCAGCGCGACGCCGGTATTGCCCGACGTGGCTTCGATGATGGTCTGGCCCGGTTTGAGTGCGCCGGATTTTTCCGCATCGAGCACTACCGCGAGCGCGAGCCGATCTTTCACCGACGAAGCCGGATTGAAGGACTCGACCTTGACGTAGACATCCACGCCCGGCGGCGGCAGGCGATGCAGTTTGACGACAGGCGTATTGCCGATCGTGTCGAGAATATTCTGATAGATCATGGCGGTCTCCGAAGCGGTTCGAGTTGTACGGTGATCAGAGTCTGTTTGCTGTGACCCGATTGTCGATCCTATGTCCAGATTCGGGCAAGCTTTTGTTGGTCATTCCAGCCTGCGCTGGAATGACGAGCGATAGTGCGAAAAATCAAAAGTGCTGTTCCGGTCTACGCAGCATGCGCCAGCAACGTTACGTTTTCCACGCCAGTATCGCCATCAATCACCGGCGCACCAAACCACGCGAGCTGCGTGGCGAATGCTGCCACTTCGCCGATAATCAGCATCGCTGGCGAGCGCACCTGATGCTGATGTGCGATCAAATCTAGCTGACCGAGACTGCCGCTGATCACACGCTGCTCGGGGCGACTACCGTTTTCGATCAACGCAAACGGCGTGTCGGCGCTGCGACCGTGTGCGATGAGTTTTTCGCGCAGCATTTCGAGCCGCGCCACGCCCATGTAGACCGCGAGCGTTTGTTTTTCCTGCGCGAGCGCGCGCCAGTCCAGCGTATCCAGCGAGCTTTGGCTAAGCGCGGTCACCAGCCGCAACGATTGCGCATGATCGCGATGTGTCAGCGGAATGCCGGCGTAAGCAGCACACGCGGCCGCGGCGGTGATGCCGGGTACAACTTCATAGTCGATGTTGTGCGCGCGCAGATATTCGAGTTCTTCGCCGCCGCGGCCGAAGATTAACGAGTCGCCACCCTTGAGCCGCACCACACGTTTGCCGGCGCGCGCGTGCTCGACCAGAAGCTCATTGATGCGCTCCTGCGTGGTGTGATGTGTGCCGGATTCCTTGCCGGTTTCGATACGCTCGGCATCGCGCCGCGCAAGATCGAGCACCTCCCGGCTGACCAGTCGATCATGCAGAATCACGTCGGCTTGCTGCAGGCAACGCAGCGCGCGAATCGTCAACAGACCCGGATCGCCTGGTCCCGCGCCGACCAGCGCGACACGCCCGATATTGATCGTCACATCGGCATTTTTCAGGGCGCTATCGAGCAACTGTTCGGCACGCTGATCGCGTCCGGCCGCGACCGCCGTAGCGACCGGACCGACCAGCAGTGCCTCCCAGAAGCGCCGACGCTGCGACACGGTAGCAAACCGCGCCCGCACGGCGACTCGCGCTCGCTCAGCGAGCAGCGCAAGTTTTCCCACAGAATGATCCAGCAGTATTTCGAAACGTTCGCGCAGCATGCGTGCGAGCACCGGCGCGGCACCGCCGCTGGAGATTGCGATCATGATTGGCGAGCGATCGACGATCGCCGGCACGATGAAGTTGCACAGTTGCGGATTGTCTACGACGTTGACCAGCATGCCGCGTGCGTGCGCATCTAGCGAAACCTGACGATTGACAGCGCTATCGTTGCTTGCGGCAATCACGAGAATACGATCATCTAGCCAGCTCGATTGGTAATTGCCGGACAGATGTTGCAGTCGCCCCTGCTGTTCGAGCGCGCGCAATTCGGCATTCAACTCGGGCGCGCCGATGCTGACATCCGCGCCTGCCGCGAGCAGTGTTTCGGCCTTGCGCGCAGCCACACTACCGCCGCCCACGACCAAGACGCGGCGATTTTGCAAGTCGGCGAACAGCGGGTAAAACCTCATCTCGATCCTGTGCTGAACCCGCGCTTCGGTCACATGCTGCGGGGAGTTGATATTTGAAAATTTCCAATGAGTACACGCTAATCCGCCGTGGCGTCGGCGAGAAATGACATCTGCATCGCGGCTTATGCCGACAGGTTATAGGTGTTGTCAAAATCGTTTGGACGTCTATACGTCCCGCGTTGGACGGCATCCGAGGCTTAAGCTAGGATGCCGGCATGACACTCAACCAACTTCGATTTTTCGTGGCAATCGCCGATTCCGGCCTGAACATCACGCTGGCTGCCGAACGCGTGCACGCCACTCAGCCAGGCCTGTCCAAGCAGCTCAAGCAGTTGGAGGACGAGCTCGGTTTTGCGTTGTTCACGCGCAAGGGCAAAAGCCTCAACAGCATCACCCAGACCGGCGAAGATGTGCTGACGCGGGCGCGTGTGATCCTCGAAGAAGCGCGCAATATCCGCGCGCTGGCGGCAAACCTGCGCAACGAAGCCGAAGGTGCCTTGCGCATCGCCACCGTGCATACCCAGGCGCGATTTGTCCTGCCGCATATCATCGCCGAATTGCGCCGACGTTATCCGGGCGTAAGCATGCATCTCGATCCGGGCAGTCAGGATGAAATTCTCGAACGCCTGCGCGCCGGTTCGGTCGATGTCGCGATTTTCAGCAGCTCCGGTACTACGCCGGCAGGTGTGTTTGCGCTCGCGGCGTATCGCTGGGATCGCGTCGTCGTCGTGCCGCGTGCGCATGCGCTGGCCAAGCTCGATCGTCCGCTCACGCTGGCGGATATCGCTGCGTTTCCGCTGGTCAGTTACGAATCGTCATTGAATCCGGATTCGTCATTGCCGCGCGCATTTTCCGCTGCCGGCCAGGCGCCGCAACTCGCGTTCACCGCGCGTGACGCCGACCTGATCAAGACCTATGTGCGCGCCGGCCTCGGCGTTGGCATTCTTGCGAGCATGGCAATCGAGCCGGTTGATCATGCCGATCTTGCGGTGTTGTCTGCGGCAGGTTTGTTCGAGCGCTGCACGACGTGGATTGCGCTGCGCCGCGAGAGTGTGGTCAAGCGTTATCTGCTGGAATTTATCGCGCTGTTTGCGCCACATCTCGGCGCGACCACGGTGCGCGATGCGCTTGTAGACGATACGGTTGCGCAAGGCATCGTGGCGCGGTTGTGGGATGAAAACGCGTCGCCAAAAGCCGCGGCAAAAGTCTGACCTTCGCCGCGGCTTTTCAAGAAAAATCATAAATTTTGAATGGACGTCTTTACGTCTATCCTTCCAAACCGTGAATTCCGCATTCGCGACGCAGGCCGAAAAAGCGTGTGTCTTCTTCGCGCATGCCGGGCTCCCACGGACGTGTGGTGTGGGTGTCGCCGATCGAGATGTAGCCCGATTCCCATAACGGGTGATACGGCAAGTCGTGCTGTTTCAGGTATTGCCAGATATCGCGATCGGTCCAGTCCACCAGCGGATGCAGTTTCCAGCGATCGTCGCGTAACTCGAGTACATCGAGTTGCTGCCGCGTCTTGCTTTGCGCGCGCCGCAATCCGGCAATCCACGTGCGTGCGCCGAGTTCGGTCAACGCGCGGCGCATCGGTTCGACCTTGCGCAGGCGGTTGTAGTGTTCGATGCCTTCTTCGCCTTTTTCCCAGAGCCGGCCGAAACGCGCTTCCATCCACGCGATGCTCAGGCTGCCGCGATACACCTTGAGATTGAGCTTGAGGCGTTCGGTGAGTTGATCGGCGAATTGATAGGTTTGCGGAAATAGATAGCCCGTGTCGATCAGCACCACCGGAATATTCGGCTGCTGCCGCGTGACCAGATGCAAGGCCACCGCCGATTGCGCGCCGAAGCTCGATGACACGGCGTAGTTGCCCGGCAGATTTTCCAGCGCCCAGGCGACGCGATCTGCGGCGTCGAGCTTTTCCAGCGCGATATTCAATTCGGCGCGCGCGCGCAAATCGTCGGCGGCGCTGACCAGATCGGGAACGTTCATGATGTTGTTATCTCCACGGGTATGCGCAGGGCAGGGCGCGGTGCGGCGATTACGCCGGCGCGCAACAAAAAATCACCGAAACCTTCGCTGTTTTCGCGTTCGCCGGCGTAGCGCCCGAACAGCGGATCAAGCACGGCGAGGATTTCGTTTTCGTTGATGTTCTCGCGATACATCTGGTTCAAGCGCTGGCCACGCGCATCCGCGCCGAGCATGAGGTTGTAACGCCCTGGCGCCTTGCCGACCAAGCCGATCTCGGCCAGATATGGGCGTGCGCAACCGTTCGGGCAGCCGGTAATACGCAGGCGGATATCGGCCTCGCGCAAGCCGTGATTATCGAGTTGTGCTTCAAGCTTGGTCACGAGTTCGGGCAGATAACGTTCGGCCTCGGCCATCGCCAGCGCGCACGTCGGCAGCGCGACACACGCCAGCGCATTCAGGCGCAGCGGTGTCGCATCGCGATAGCCGTCGAGGCCGTATTGCGCGAGCAAAACCTCGATATTCTTGCGTTCGTTTTCGGCGATGCCGGCGATGATCAGATTCTGATTCGCGGTCAGACGAAAATCGCCTTGGTGAATCAGCGCGATCGCGTTCAATCCGCTCAGCCACGCCTGGCCGGGTTTGTCGGCGATGCGTCCGGCTTCGATGCGCAGAGTGAGATGCCAGCGTCCGTCGTGACCTTGCACCCAGCCGAAGCGATCGCCGCTGTGGATGAATTCAAAAGCGCGTGCTGGCGCCAATGCGAAACCAAGACGTTGTTCGAGTTCGCGGCGGAACCAGTCGATGCCGCGATCCTTGATCGTGTATTTCAACCGCGCATGTTTGCGCAGCGTGCGATCGCCGAAATCGCGCTGTACCTTGACCACGTTTTCGGCAACGTGCAGCAATTGTTCCGGCGCGATGAAACCGATCAGATCGGCCAGCCGCGGGAAGGTCGCCGCATCGCCGTGCGTTGCGCCCATGCCGCCGCCGACGGTGACGTTGAATCCTTGCAGCGCGCCGTTTTCGATGATTGCGATAAAACCCAGATCGTGCGCGAAGACATCGACATCGTTGTACGGCGGCACCGCAATCGCTGCCTTGAACTTGCGCGGCAGATAGGTATCGCCGTAGATCGGTTCGACTTCTACACTGCCCGCGACCTTCTCGCCGTCGAGCCAGATCTCGTGATACGCGCGCGTTTTCGGTAGCAGGTGTTCCGACAGTTTTACCGCCCAGTCGTACACCTTGGCATGCAGTTTTGTCTCGACCGGATTGGCATTGGCGAGCACGTTGCGATTGACGTCGCCGCACGCAGCGATGGTGTCGATCAGGCTCGCATTCATCGCCGCGATCGTGGTTTTCAGATGACGCTTGATCACGCCGTGTACCTGAAACGCCTGACGCGTAGTCAGGCGCAGCGTGCCACTCGCATACGTGCGTGCGATCGCATCGAGCGCCAGCCATTGCCGCGGCGTGCAGACACCGCCGGGCAGGCGCGTGCGGATCATGAAACTCCAGGCCGGTTCGAGTTTCTGCGCGCGGCGTTCCTCGCGGACATCACGGTCGTCCTGCTGATAGCTGCCATGAAACTTGATGAGCTGCGTATCGTCATCGGCAATCGCGCCGGTGACTTGATCGGCCAGACTTTCGAGGAGCGAGCCGCGCAGATGGCGACTTTTGCTCTTGATGATTTCGACGGCAGATAGCGGTGCGGGTGTTGGTATTTCGCGGGTGCTCATGCTGCTCTCAATACACGTCGCGGGCGTAGCG
>JAYVTP010000142.1:0-1715 GCA_043788685.1 Pseudolysobacter sp.
GCGCTTTCGTCAAGTCGAAATTGATCTGAACCTGAGCGATCGCATGGTCGATCTGGTTGACGAGGGATTCGATCTGGCGATTCGCATTTCGATCCTGCGCGATTCGAGTCTGATCGCGCGCCGGCTCGCGCCGTGCCGCATCGTTGTGGTCGCCTCGCCGGCTTATCTCGCCGAGCACGGCACACCGCAGCAGCCGAACGATTTGCAGCAACACAATTGTCTGGTTTATACCTTGTCCACGCGCGGCGTTGAGTGGACTTTTCTGCGTGGCGAGGAAACTCAGGCGTTGCGCCTGAGTGGCACGCTGAGCGCAAACAACGGCGACTTCATCGCTGCCGCTGCGGTCGCTGGCGTCGGTGTTGCGGTGTTGCCAACTTTCATCGCCGCCGATGATTTGCGTGCCGGTCGGCTGGTGCCATTATTGTGCGATTGGCGCTCTCCCAGCATCGCCGTGTACGCGGTGTACGCACAAACACGCACCCTGCCAGCCAAGACGCGCAGCCTGATCGATTTCCTCGCCGATCAGTTCGGCCCTGAGCCTTACTGGGACGATGGTTTGGGTGGTTGAGACTGGCTGATCGCGTTTCCGATAAAAACCGCATGCGGATTACGCTGCAATAAATCCGGTCGGTTGATGAATTGCCGCGAGCAGGCCAATGAGCCGCTCGCAGCAATCCGATGCGGTGAGACTTCAAAAAAATAACGCGCAGATGGCGTCAGCGAGAAATCTCGAAGGTGTCGGCATCCATCCAGGCCGGGAAACGTTCGCGATGCGCTGCCAGCGCCGTCGCGCTCAAAGTGACGGTCACGGTTTGCTCCTGCGCGTCGAGTTCGATTAGCGGCTGGCCGACAAAATCCAGCACCACGCTGTCGCCGGAATAATGCAGGTCGTTGCCATCGGTGCCGACGCGGTTCACGCCGACGCAATAACTCAGGTTTTCGATCGCACGCGCGCGCAACAGCGTGCTCCACGGATAACGCCGTGGCGTCGGCCAGTTGGCGACAAAAATCAGCAGGTCGTAGTCGAACCGATTCGCGGTGCTGACGTTGTAACGATTGCGCGACCACACCGGAAAACGCAGGTCGTAACAAACTTGCGGACAGATGCGCCAACCGTTGAGTTCGACGATCAAACGCTGTTCGCCGCCGGCGTAGCGCTCGTGTTCGCCGGCCATGCGAAACAAATGACGCTTGTCGTAGGTGGCCAGCGTTCCATCCGGGCGCGCCCAGAACAGGCGGTTGTAACACCGATCGTTTTCGCGGATCACCATGCTGCCGGTGATCACGCTGCCGACGTCGCTCGCGAGCGCGCGCAACCACGTCACGCTTTCGCCTTGCATCGATTCGGCATTGCCGAGGGTTTCGTTGGTGAAGCCGCTGGTGAACGTTTCCGGCAATACGATCAGATCGCTCTGCCCTTTCAGACCGCGTATCAATGCGCCGTAATATTCGCGATTCGCCGCGGCATCGTGCCAGCGCGTCGCGCCTTGCACCAGACTGATTTTCAGATCTTGCATAAGCGCTCCGCACCGGCTTGCAGAGTTGCATCGGATTTCGCAAAACACAAACGTATCAGCTTGGTGCCGGGTGGCGTTTCGTAAAACGAAGACAGCGGAATCGCCGCGACGCCGCCTTCGCGCACCAGCCATTCGCAAAAACTCAGATCATCGAGATCGCTGATCGCCGAATAATCTACGAGCTGAAAATACGCACCG
>JAYVTP010000143.1:0-5074 GCA_043788685.1 Pseudolysobacter sp.
GAAATGTTTGCGTCGGCTGCGTCAGGTCGTCATCCTTGCGCGCGAACCTTCCTACGAGAATTCCCTTGGCACCCAAAGCAACCGTCTACAAAGCCGATCTGCAGATCAGCGACATGGATCGTAATTATTACGCGTCGCATATCCTGACACTGGCGCAGCATCCTTCCGAAACCATCGAGCGGTTGATGGTGCGATTGCTCGCGTTCGCGCTGAATGCGCATGAGTTCCTGACGTTCGGCAAAGGCCTGAGCGATGATGACGAGCCGGATCTGTGGCAGAAGGATTTGACCGGTGCGATCGATGTGTGGATCGAGATTGGCCAGCCCGACGAACAGCGCATCCGCCAGGCGTGTGGCCGCGCGCGGCAAGTAATCGTCTACAGCTACAGCGGTCGAAGTGCGGAAACCTGGTGGGACAAAATCGCGCCGGCATTGGAGCGCAGCAAGAACCTCAGCGTGATCGATCTGCCGGCGGCCTGTGTGCAGCAAATCGCGACGCTAGCGAATCGCAATATGCAGTTGCAATGCCTGATTCAGGACGGCCAGATCCAGCTGATGGGTGATGATGACACGGTCGATATTGAACTTGTGATACGACGCCTGCCGATCAGCATGCAGCAAAACCGCTAAGTCATATCGAAACGTTGCGGCGACGCTTGCCACTGCAGCGTATGCCGGAGTAGTGTTCATACTCGTCATCAACCCTAACCCCAGCCCTGCGCAAAGGACTATTTATGGATTGGCAGAAAGGCCGCGAAAGCGACAACGTAGTCGAGGACGATGGTAGCGGCGGTGGTGGCGGCGGCGGTGGCATGCGCTTCGGCGGCTTTCATCTTGGCTTCGGCGGTATCGCGATCGTGGTGGTGGTGAGCCTGTTGCTCGGCAAGAATCCGCTTGAAATTTTGTCGTTGCTGAGCAATGGCGGCGGTGATGTCAGCAGCGTGCAGTCGACGCCGCGCGTAGCACCGCCTGCCGGCCAGCCGGCCACCAGCACCGATCCGCAGACCAAGTTCGTGCGCGTGATTCTCGCGAGCACCGAGGATGTCTGGGAAGCGTATTTCAAGACCAACGGATCGCAATATCAGCGGCCGAAGCTCGACCTGTTTCATGGCAGCGTGCGCTCGGCGTGCGGCCAGGCATCCGAGGCGATGGGGCCGTTTTATTGCCCGGGCGATCAACGCGTTTATCTCGATCTGGATTTTTTTCACGAGATGGATACGCGTTTCCACGCCAGCGGCGACTTCGCACGCGCGTATGTGATTGCGCACGAAGTCGGCCATCACGTACAGAACCAGATCGGCGTGTTTGATGCAGTAGAGAAGCAGCGCGCGCGTGGCGCGGCGATGGAAGGTGCGACCGGTTTGTCGGTGCGCCAGGAGTTGCAGGCCGATTGTTTCGCAGGAGTGTGGGCGAACAAATCGCAGGCGCAATTGCAGTGGCTGCAAGCCGGCGATATCGAAGCGGCAATGAATGCGGCCAGCGCGGTGGGCGACGATCGTTTGCAGAAACAGTCGCGCGGTTATGCCTCGCCGGATTCTTTCACGCACGGTACGTCAGAGCAGCGTCAGCGCTGGTTCCGCGCGGGTTTCGATGGCGGTGATATTGGACGCTGCGATACCTTCAAAGCAGCGACGTTGTAGAAACGTCGAGCTGATTCAGGCGCGTGCAGTTTTGCGTTGCATGCTGCGCGCGTCGAGGTTTGAGAGCCCGCAAGGAATATTAGCTCATGGAATCTCGGCTACGCCTTTGGCCTCGGCAGTGCCGAGCAATTCGGGCTGCCCCTGCGGTTCGCTGCGTCGACTCAGTAACGGATAGACGAGTACGGCACCGAGAATGATCGCGACACCGGCATAAAACAAGATCCCCAGCTCGCGCTGTTCGCCGAGCAGCACCATGGCGAGCACGATCGCGTAGATCGGTTCGAGGTTGATCGCGAGCTGCGAGCTGAACGCGCTCAGGTGGCGAAGCGCGACCAGCGACAACGCGAAAGGCAACAACGTGCAGCCCATCGCCAGCAGCAATAGCAGGATTGCATCGTGGCTGTCGGGCCATGGAAATATCGCGCCGGTGTGTGGCAACAGCGGTGCGATCAAGCTCAGGAAAATCGTGCCCGCGCCAAGCTCGATGCAGGTGACCGTGAGCGGATCGCCATGCTCGACGAGTCGTTTGTTGAGCGAGCCGAATATGGCCACCAGAAACGCCGATAGCACGCCCACGGCGATACCCACGCGCATCTCCGCCGGCACGCCACCGACCACCATCGCCACGCCGGGCACCACCGCAATACCGAGCAGCAACTCGCGCGGATCGAAGCGTCGTCGCGCAATCCACGGCTCGATCAGCGCAAGGAAAACCGTACCGAGCGCCATGCAGGTGACGCCGACCGACGCGTTCGCGAGTTTGATCGCGCCATAAAACGTGAGCCAATGCAGCGATACCAAAACACCGATACCCGCATACGCCGCGATCAGCCGCCACGGCATCGCGCGTAAGCCGCGCCACACCGCAGGCACGAGCAGCAACACGATTGTCACGAGCAAAACCCGCCACCACACCAGCGCCAGCGCCTGCAACGTGATGAGCTTGCCGAGGATCGCGGTGAATCCCCACAACACGACACAGAAATGGATTTGCAGCTGGGCTTTGTTGACGGGTGACATGGCGGGTCTTGGTTTTCCGGGCTACGCAGACAGTCGCGCAGCGTGAGGCTTTTTGCGATCGCTGAAAAGAGGGCATGGTCGATCCGATATCGGTGGCGATGTCGCGCCGCAAATATCTGCAGACGCCATGACACAGTTTTGCTTCGGTTTGCGTATTGCCTGTTGAGCCGGGTGATTGCAGTTCGCGTTTTGCGCGCTGCACCGCACCGGCATTTTCCCTGATCGTATGCAAAGGAGCGTGGCCATGAAATTTTTCTGTTGCTTGTTTTTGTTGCCGGGTTTGGTCTGGGCGGATGCGACTATTCCGACCAAGGATTTGCCAGGGTCGAAAGAGCCTGCAGCACTGGGGCGTTACGAAGGCAGTTTTATCGTCGAATCGCAGACGAAATCCTACGATGCGCTGAGCTTGCCGCTGTCGGCGCTGATTGCCGTCGGTGACGATAAAACCGACAGCCACAACAACAGTTTGTATACGGCGAAACAGAAGCTGAGCCTTGAAGGGAAACTCGTTCGGGCCGCTTATGTATTGCCGGCGGAGCGCAGTCCGCTCGAAGTGCTGCGCAATTATCAGCAGGCGCTGAAGGACAAGAACGGCACGATCCTGTGCGAATGTGCAGGCGACGAATGCGGCGGTGATGCCACTGCGGGTGCCGATCACGGTGGCGGCAGAACCGCGCTGATCGATTCGGTGTATCCGATAAATGCGGTGACCTCGGCCAATTTCAGCAACGGCAATTGTGCGATCAATGCCGGCCATGTCGATCAACGTTTTTTTGTCGGCAAGCTGGACAATGCTGGCGTCGAAACGCATGTCGCCGTGCTCACCTACACCGTGCGCGACGCGTTGTATTGCAAGGCGCTGAACGAGCGCACCGTCGCACTGGTGGTGACGCTCGAAGCAAAAGCGCGCGAGCAGAAAATGGTCGCGGTCAAGGCCAGCGAACTCGCGCAAAGCATCAATGCGACCGGCAAGATCGCGTTGTATGGCATCTATTTCGATCTCGACAAGGCCGAGCTTAAGCCGGAATCAAAACCGCAGGTCGATGAGATCGCCGCGTTGCTCAAGGGCGATCCTGCCCTCAAGCTGATGGTGGTCGGCCATACCGATAATCACGGCGCGGCGGCGCACAACATCGAACTCTCGAAAAAACGCGCTGACGCCGTCGCGAGTGTTTTGCAAGCGCAATATGGCATCGCGGCCGGTCGTCTGCTCGCGCAAGGCATGGGCAGTGCGGCGCCGGTCGCGAGCAACGACAGCGATGCGGGGCGCGCCAGGAATCGTCGCGTCGAGCTGGTCAAACAATAACTCGTAGTCGCCGGGTGCTGATCTCGATGCAGGTTTGATCTGCAGCGTTATTCGAGTCGAGAAGACAAGCGATGGAGCGACTCGGTGCCGATGCATCGAGTCGGTTCTCCTGCGCATGACGCAACGTCAATCGCGTTAAGAATGCTTGACGAGTCACTTCGTAAGATATATCGTAAGTAACAGTTAACGTAACTTACGGAGGTAATACGATGAATATCCATCACTGGTTCGGCCGACATCACCATCACGATCACCACGCCGCGTACGACCGGCACGACTGTATCGCGCGCGGCGGTCGTTTCGCCGGATTTGGCGAGGGCGTCGGCGGTTTTTTCGGTCGCGGCGGGCGCGGTGACGGACGCGGCGGGCGGCACGGCGGCGGCATGGGCCGCATGTTCGGGCCGGGCGATTTGAAGCTGCTGATCCTGACCCTGATCGCGGTGCAACCGCGCCACGGTTATGAACTCATCCGCGCGATCGAAGACATGTTCGGTGGCAATTATTCGCCGAGTCCTGGCACGATCTATCCAACGCTGACCCTGCTCGAAGACCAGGGTTACGCGCGCATCGAAACCACCGAAGGCAGCAAGAAATTGTATGCAATTACGCCCGAGGGCGAGGTATTCCTGGAAGCCAACCGCGAAGCCGCCGAAGGTGTATCAGCGCGGCTGGATGTGACCGCCAAAGCGATGGCTGGGCAAGCGGCACCGAATGCGATTCGCGAGGTGCTGCAGACGTTGCGGCATGCGCTCAAGCTGCATCGTGGGCCGTGGACTGTCGAGAAAATCGCGCGGGTCAAAGTCAGTATCGAAAACGTGATCGCGGCGATCAGCAAGAGCTGATGCCGCGAGTGATTTGTTTACCCCCAGTGGTCAAGCGTGGGCGAGCAGGGCGTTGACACGGCGGATCACGGCGCGGGCAAATTCCTCGCCTTTCGCCTTGCCGACGATGCGGCGATATTCGGGAATGATCTCGCGCAATTCGTCCGCCGAATAACAGTGCTCCAGCTTCAGCGTAAAACGAAACGCGCTGAAGCTGCCGAGCAAGCCTAATGCCGCCACCGCCGATTCGTTGAGCAACTGCTTGGCTTGTTGTTGCACCGGCACGAT